>JADLKK010000089.1 GCA_016839025.1 Proteiniphilum sp. | reverse complement strand
CTCCGCCAATTGCGGGATTCTCTGAAAGATTACATCATCATTTTTTTCTTCTTTTTATTTTAACAAAAATATATTTTTTATTAGGGTAGTGCGGCCTCTGTTTGTTATATAGATGGAGGGGCTTTATTATATATATATGGACAAGGAGATATTACAGAAGTTTTTTGCAGGCAATGCAACGTTTGAAGAAGAAAAACGGATCAGGGAGTGGCTCAATCTTTCTGCAACAAACCACGAACGTTTCATGCAGGAGAGGAAAGCGTATGACCTGCTCCTCCTTGCACTTGCTGTGCAACAGACCAGATACCAAACGAAGTGGTATATCTCACCGTGGATTTCCGGCACAGTGGCAGCTGTAACCATATTGCTGATTATCAGCGGTCTCTTCTGGATGATCCGGCAGGATACAACATTACAATACAATACCATAATAGTGCCCCCGGGACAACGTATCAACCTAATTCTTTCCGACAACACCAATCTCTGGTTGAACGCCAACACAACCTTCTCCTATCCAACCCGCTTTAACCGGAAGAGCCGCACCGTCTTTCTGAATGGTGAGGCCTATTTCGACGTAAGTCCCAACGAGAATGTGCCCTTCATAGTTAAGTCAGAACTGGGGGAGGTTCAGGTAACAGGCACTTCTTTCAATGTAGATGCCTATTCTGCCACACAAAGATTTGAAACCAGTCTCTTCGAAGGTGGTGTGGATATCTACCACAATGAGAAAAAGATAGCCTCATTAAAACCAAACGAAACGGCAAGATTGGAAAACAATCAACTGGTTGTAGAAGCGATTGCCGATAGAGAGAAATTTCTCTGGCGTGATGGTCTGATTGCTTTTAACCATAAAAGACTGGAGGAGATTCTTTATTCGCTTGAGAAGTATTTCGATGTGGAGATTGAGATTGCAACCACTGCTTTACCACAACACACATACAGTGGTAAGTTCCGGCAATCGGATGGGGTGGATTATGCACTGAGAGTGTTGCAGAAGAGCATCCACTTTGGTTTTGAAAGAGATGATGAGACAGGAAAGATATATATCAATTAATCAGCAAATAAAGAATGGATGCCTATGTGAAAGGAAAACATGATGATGCAAAAAAGATCGGCAAGCGCTGCAACGCTCACCGATCAACCGTTTTTGCCAATACAACCAGGAATTAAATCAGTGTACTAACTCAAACAATTACAAATGTATGAAGAAAAACATAATAAAGGGGTTACTTGTAACCGAAAAAGTACCCGTTAAACACATTTTATTAATCATGCGAACGTCATTTATTCTGTTATTTATAACTGCTTTCAGTAGTATGGCCAGCTCGGGCTACACACAGAATGCCAGGGTAAATATCAACAAGAGGAATGTAGCCATCAAGGAGGTGTTGAATGACATTGAGAAGCAGACCGACTATCTCTTCATCTACAGCAATGAGGTAAACACCAACGAGAAAGTATCGATCAGAGCAAAGAAAAAGGCTACTTCGGATGTGCTCAACTCACTGTTGAAAAGTAGAGATATTGAATATACCACGGAAGGCAATCACATCATCCTCTCAGTTGCTCAGCCCAATACAGCGGCATCAGCAGTGGAGTTGAAGCAGGATGCCCAACAAATAAAACTGATTACGGGCACTGTGCTGGATGTAAATGGAATTCCTGTGATTGGGGCCAATGTGATTGAAATAGGCTCCAACAATGGCACCGTCACAGATGTGGATGGCAAATTTTCCCTACAGGTAGAAGAAAATGCTGAAATCCGTATCAGTTACATCGGTTATTTGGATGAGGTGATAAAAACCGAAGACAAAATATCTTTCCAAATCATAATGAGGGAAGACACACAAGCACTGGACGAACTGGTAGTGATCGGCTATGGCAGCATGACACGAAAAGATGTAACCAGCTCCATCACCACCGTGCAGGCTGAGAAACTGAATGTAGGGGTATTTTCAGATCCCGCTCAACTGCTGCAGGGAAAGGTGCCGGGACTAATCATCACACAGAACAGTAATCCCAATGGTTCACCTTCCATCACACTGCGCGGTGCTTCAACCTTCCGCAGTGGAGCTGCTCAGGAGCCCTACTACGTGATTGACGGGATCCCCGGCATGTCACTCGCACTGGTAGCCCCCGATGATATTGAAAGCATCGACGTGTTACGCGATGCCACGGCCACAGCTATTTACGGATCTAAAGCTGCCAACGGTGTGATAATCATCAACACCAAAAAGGGGCGTGCAGGTCATACCAATATCAATTACAGCGCTTATGTGGCAACGGATGATATTCTGAAGAACTGGGATGTAATGGATGGTGAGCAGCTGCGCCGCTATGCGGGTGAGAACGGAATCACCCTGATCAACGACCTGGGTGCCAGCACTGACTGGCAAAAAGAGGTCCAGCGCAGAGGTTTTAGCCACAACCACAATGTCTCCATCAGTGGTGGCTCGGAAAAGGTCTCATATAACTCCAGCATCAACTACATGGAGCGGGAGGGAGTGATCAAGGGAACAGAGATGGATCGTCTCATAGGGCGTGCATTTCTGGAAGCAAAGGCCATGAACGACCGGCTCACCCTGTCTTTTAATGTGAATACCAGTATTACGAACCGCAGCAGTGTGCCCTTCGATATCCAGGGTCAGAGCGTGCTGGATGCAATGAGTTATTACTCTCCGCTTGTGCCGGTAAGGAATGAGGATGGCACCTGGTACGAAAACAGTGGCTTATCACAGAACTACAATCCGGTGGCACTTATCAATGAGAATATTTACGATACTGAGAACAAACAGATACAGGGAAATGCCAAGGCATCACTGAAGATTACAGATGGATTACTTTTCAATACGAACCTGGCTTATCAGAATGAGCAATACCTCTTCAGCAATTATAACACCACGAAATCGCTGGTGGCCATTGGCATGAGCGGCAAGGCCGATCGATCTACGGTGAACAACAACAAAAAGGTCCTGGAAAGTTATTTCAACTATGACCGCACCTTCAATGATGCGCACAAGCTGGCTCTGATGGCCGGTTACTCCTGGGAGGAGAGCAATGACAACGACGGCTTCAAGCTGACCACCTACAACTTCTACAACGACGTGCTTACCTATCACAACCTGGGGATGGGGAACACGGTCGACATCAATGGTCTCGGATTGGGTGACGGCAGATACATGCTCTCCACCCTGCGCATGATCTCCTTCTACGGACGCGCCAACTACTCGTTCAACAGCAAGTATATGTTCCAGGCAACCGTGCGCCGTGACGGTTCCTCAGCTTTCGGTGAGAACAACCGCTGGGCTACCTTCCCTTCAGCCTCCATGGCCTGGCGTCTGTCGGAAGAGAATTTCATCAAGAACATGAATCTGTTCGACGATCTGAAACTGCGCGTGGGTTACGGTGTGAGCGGTAACTCACTGGGTTTTGACGTCTTCACCGCTACACAGGTATACGGAGCCACCGGATGGTTTGAACATGTGACTCCTTCGGGTGAAACGGAACTGGTTCACACCCTCGGGCCTACCCGCAATGCCAACCCTGACTTGAAATGGGAACGTACCGGTATGTTCAACGTAGGGCTCGATTTCTCCTTTTTCAATAACCGGCTGAACGGTACCGTAGAGTATTACGATAAACGCACCAAGGATTTGATAGCCGATTACCAGGTGTCAACCACACGATACCCCTACAACTGGCTCACAGCCAACGTGGGCAAGGTAAGCAACAAGGGAGTGGAACTAAGTATCAATGCTGTCCCCGTGCAAAGAGGACATTTCACCTGGGAGACATCATTCAATCTCTCTCACAACAAGAACAGGGTGGAGAGACTCTCCAATGACACCTACTCTGTCGACTATTTCGATCGTGCCAACCTCGACGCTGCCGGATTCGCATCGGCAACACAACAGCGGGTGATGGAGGGTTATCCCATCGGTCAGTTCTATACCTGGCAATGGGCCGGATACAACGAAGGCGTATCACACTTCTATGTGTATGGTGAAAGCAACCTGAAAGATATTTACGGTGATGATTTTGCCGCAAAAGTCAGCAAACAGGCCGACGGACGCTACAAAGACAACCAGACAGGTGAACTAGTAACCACAGCTAAACCACTCTATGATGACCGTACGGCAACCGGGTCGGCACAGCCTCTTCTGACGCTGGGCTGGAACAACACCATCAACTATGGCAAATGGAGCTTGACCGGTTTCTTCCAGGGTGTCTTCGGGAACAAGATCATGAACGGCACACGGGCCTATCTGAGCAACTATGCCAGCGTGGGCAACGGCAAGAATGTACTGGCTTCGATGTTCGACGATAACCTGGCCACCGACTATAACTCACACGCTCCCTCCGACCGTTACCTGGAAAGAGGTGATTACCTGCGACTCTCTGCTTTGACACTGGGTTACAACTTCGGATCCATCAACGACTACATCAGGGGTCTGCGTCTCTTTGCCACCTGCAACAACCTGCTGACCATCACCGGCTACAAGGGTGTTGATCCGGAGATGAGCCTCGGAGGCATGGAACCGGGTATCGACAATCGTCAGACCTACCCCCGTACCCGCACCTTCATGCTGGGTGTAAATGTCAATTTCTAAAAAACGTATCAATATGAAGAACAAACATATAAAATATCTTTTACCGGCTTTGCTGCTCGCTGTGGTTGCAGGCTGTACCGACCTGGAAGTGGATATCAAGTCACAATACACCACTTTCCCCGATTCCGAGATTGCTGCAGAGGCAAAGACTGCCGATGTCTATTTTGCCATGCGGGGCCCCTTGTCTCGTAGTTACCATCATGCACAGACACTCTCCTCCGATGAGGCCATGGGTGTCTCCCTGAGTGGCGACTATTACGATAACGGTGCTTACGCCCATATGTCACTCCACTCCTGGACACCCGATGATGGTGTCATCGGCTACTTTGAAGACTTGACCAGTGGCATCACAAAATGCAACAAGGCAATCGTTGAACTGGGCGGTGAGGAAGCCCCCGTAACAGCTGCTGTTCGTGCCGTGCGTGCTTACTATTTGTGGGTACTGATGGACAGTTATGGTGATGTGCCCATTCTGAACCGGCTTCTTGAAGAGGATGAAGCGATAGAACGTTCATCCCGCGCCGAGGTGGCCAGGTATATTGAATCGGAACTGCTGGCGGTACTCGATCACCTCTCCACCAATGTGGATCCCTCCACTTATGGAAAGCCAACACGCTATATGGCTGAAGCACTGCTGGCTAAGCTTTACCTAAACTGGGCTGTATACACAGCATCCGATGTGGCATCCTACATCCCCAGCATGAACAATGAGAAACTGAACGAGGCGGTGGCCATGTGCGACGACATCATCGCATCCGGAAAATTCGATCTGAGTGATCCCTATCTCTCCAAGTTTTATCCCGAGAATGGACCCCACATCAAGGATTTTATCTATGCGATGCCCTATGACCGTCAATCACAGCAGGGCATGACCTATGCTCGTTTCTGGACACACCGAACGGGTAACAAAGTGTTCTATGGTGTAGATCTGCCCAATAGCGTGGGAGGTAACTTCGCTTATAATCCCGAGTTTACGGATAAGTTCTCTCTCGTTGGTGACGACCGCAATGAGGTGATCCTCAGAGGTCCGCTCTATGTGCGCGATCCGGTTACATACAAGGCCACCTCTACACCCTGGATGGTGAATGGTGAACATGTGACCCTCACACGGGAAATTGAGTTGCTGGATTATGCAACCCTCGATGTGGGTAATGACCTGAAAGGACGCTCACAGGGCTACCGCTCCATCAAGTTCTATATGGACCTGAAGACCACCAAGGCACAAAGTCGCAGTCAGAGCAACGATGTACCCATCTTCCGCTATGCGGACGTGCTCCTGATGAAAGCAGAGGCAATCCTGCGGGGAGCAGCCGCCACAAAAGGAGATACACCTGCCTCACTGATGAATCAGATCCGTTCTTATGTGAATGCCCCTCAACTGACGGGTTCACCCACACTGGAAGACCTGCTGGATGAACGTGCACGTGAGTTCGTAGACGAGAGCTGGCGGCGCAACGACCTGATCCGGTTCGGCAAGTTTGAAGATGACTGGGGCTTTAAGCATGTGGTCAACCCGAATGCAAAGACACAGAAGTTCCGCCGTATCTTCCCGATACCCAACTATGTGTTGAACACCAACACCAACTGGTCACAAAACAACGGATATTAACTATGTGAGAGGAGAGTAAATATCTCCCATTCTCAACGCATTGATAAGAACTCTGGTTCAAAGTGGCAGTTGCATGTGCAGAAATGATGCTCATCCAACTGCCACTTTCAATAATTTTTATTATCTTCATCCTGATTACTGAAACTCAACGATGAACAAGCTAATCTTCCCTTTGCTGATGAGCATGCTGTTAACAGCCTGCGGACAGGTACCGGATGCGTCGAGGATCCATCTCATAGACACACGGGTGGGTACCGCAGTCAGCATCACCAAAACAGCCAACCTCTTTGGTAAGAACAGCGAAGAGTTTGGTCAGACAGTGCCGGCAGTGCTGGAACCCAATGGGATGAACTTCTGGACAGCCCAGACCAGGGAGAGCGAAGAAAAATGCATCGCCCCTTATTACTACCAGGATACACTCTTTCAGGGTTTTCGCAACTCACACTGGATCGTGGGTGGTTGCACACAGGATTATGGCTCCATGACACTGATGCCTTTATCTGGCAAGCTGCGTACCACCCCTCAATCACGCGCTACCCTTTTTTCACACGATCAAGAGAAAGCCACACCCGCTTATTATTCTCTTTTGCTCCCTGAAGAAAAGATCCATGCGGAAATGACCGCACGTTCCCGTTCCGCCATCTTTCGTTTCACCTACCTCGAAGAAGGTGAAGGCTGGCTAGTGGTCAACCCCAACAGTGACGAAGGAGAAGGTTATGTCGCCATCGACACGCTAAACCATTGCATTTACGGTTACAATCCTGTGCATCGCATCTACCAGGGATGGGGTGAACCGGCAGGGTTCAGTGGTCATTTCATCATATCCTACCAAAAGGAGCTGACCGGTTTTGGCACCTTTTCCGGTGACAGTCTCTTCCCCGGGGAAAGTGAGATAGGGAACAAAAAGGAAATTGGAATCTACCTTCGTTTTTCCGTTACAGCTGACGAGGAGGTTTTATTCAAAGCGGCCTCCTCTTTTACAGACCGGGAGGGAGCATACAGGAACTTGCAGGCCGAAATAGCCCACTGGCAGTTTGACCGCACCCTTGAAGAGCTGATCACCATCTGGGAAAAACGGCTTGCAGCCATACAAGTAGAGACCACCGATTCAATTGCGATGCAGCTTTTTTACGGTGCGTTATACCGTGCCTCTTTCCTGCCGCGCACCTTCAACGACATTGATGGTCGCTATCCGTCGTTTGCAACCGGTGAGCCTATTCGTCAGCTGCCACCAGGGGAGACCTATTACGAGGATTACAGCATGTGGGATACTTACCGGGCTCTTCATCCACTGATTAACCTCCTCACACCGTCAAGAGGAGGAGAGATGATGCAGTCACTGGTTCGTAAATATGAAGAGGGAGGATGGCTACCCATCTTCCCCTGTTGGAACAGCTATACATCCGTCATGATCGGCGATCATTCCACTGCAGTTATTGGCGATGCCTATGTGAAGGGGATACGAAATTTCGACATTGAGAAAGCATACGAAGCGATGCGACAGAACGCCTTTGAAATGCCTTCCTCAGAGGAGGAATATAAAAATGGTCTAGGTCGTCGCGCACTCAACTCCTATCTGCAATATGGATACATCCCTCTTGAAGACACTGTCCCGGATGCTTACCACCAGAAGGAGCAAGTATCACGGACATTGGAATATGCATACGATGACTATGTGCTGGCACAGGTTGCGGCATCTCTTAATAAACAGGACGATTTTAGGGCTTTAATGAAACGCGCCACAAACTACCGCAATGTGATTGATACCCGCACAGGATACGCGCAGGGCAGACATGCCGACGGTTCTTTCCTTAAGGAAGAAAACGCTTTTCAGTTCACCAGCTTCATCACCGAGGGAGCACCCTGCCACTACACATGGTATGTACCGCATGACCCTTACGGATTAATGGAACAGATGGGTGGCAGAGAGAATTATGTAGCTAAACTGGACTCTATGTTCAGCGAGCACCGTTACTGGCATGGGAATGAGCCCTGCCATCAGGTGGGCTTCATGTATAACTATGCCGGTCAACCCTGGAAAACACAACGGACTGTGCGGCATATTCTTGAGACAGAGTATATACAAGCTCCAGGGGGGCTCTCAGGCAATGATGATTCTGGCCAGATGTCGGCATGGCACATATTTGCTGCGATGGGGTTCTATCCTGTGTGTCCCGGAACACCATATTATATGATTGCCAGTCCCATCTTTCCAAATGTAACTATCCAACTAGAAAACGGGAATCAATTCAGGATTGTAGCCGAACATACCTCATCTGATAATATATACATCCAGTCGGCTAAGCTGAATGAAAAACCATACAAATACAACTATATTCATCACGAAGACATCGTGAGAGGGGGCACTCTGCATTTTGTGATGGGACACAAACCCAATCCCTCCTGGGGAAGCAAGCCTGAAGATCTGATGCCCGGTTTATTTTAAAGCTATAACAATGGAAACAAGAAGAAGATTTATCAAGAAAGCAGCCATGGGAGCTGCCGGATTAACCCTAGGCAGTAACCTTCACATGTCAGCCAGAAGTTATGCCAATATTATAGGCGCAAACGACAGGGTGAGGGTCGGAGTTCTGGGATTCTCCAACCGATTCAGGAACTCATTGGGCAAGGCATTTCTGATGTATGCCGAAGAAATGAACTTTGAGCTTTACAGCGTCTGTGATATCTGGAACCGCCGCAGGGAGGAGGGAGTGGCATGGTACAAGGAACAGACTGGAGGTTCAATTCGTACTGCCCGCAACACAGATGAGCTGTGGAGCCAGAAGCCGGACGCCGTCATCATCAGCACTGCTGACTTTCAGCATGCACTCCAGACAGCCGAAGCAGTAAGGGCTGGATGTGACGTCTATGTGGAAAAACCTTTCGC
>JADLKK010000238.1 GCA_016839025.1 Proteiniphilum sp. | reverse complement strand
CCCTGTCCCCAGTCGACACGTACCGTCACCTTCGAGCTGAGCAGCGGTCCCGAGTCCGACCAGATGCGGATGTAGTCGGCATCGAGTGATCCGATCGGTGTTTCATTCACATACTGTGCATGGGCCATCGAGATGCTTCCCGCGACGAACAGCCACATCAGAAAAAATCTTGTCTTCATAGTTTCACTATTTTTAGTTGGTTATATACTGAAAGCCGTAAGCTATTGGCAGTAAGCCGTAAGCAGTAAGTTGAAAACCGAAACCGCTGCACCTATAAAGGTTCAATCTCCGAAGCTGATAGCTGATAGCTGACCACTGATCGCTTTTTCAATCCAGCTTCAGCACCGCGAGGAACGCCTTCTGCGGCACCTCCACGTTACCCACCTGTTTCATCCGTTTCTTGCCCTCTTTCTGTTTCTCGAGGAGCTTCCGTTTACGGGAGATGTCACCGCCGTAACACTTGGCCGTCACATCCTTGCGCACCGCTTTCACTGTCTCACGGGCGATGATCTTGGCCCCGATAGCCGCCTGGATGGCGATGTCGAACTGCTGACGCGGGATCAGCTCTTTCAGCTTCTCACACATGCGCCGTCCGAATGCCTGGGCGTTGTCGTTGTGCGTCAGCGTGGAGAGGGCATCCACCGGCTCCCCGTTGAGCAGGATATCCATCTTCACCAGTTTGGATGGACGGAAGTCGTGCATATGATAGTCGAACGAGGCATACCCTTTCGAAATACTTTTGAGCTTGTCGTAGAAGTCGATCACGATCTCGCCGAGTGGCAGGTCGTAGATGATCTCCACCCGGTCGCCCGAGATATACTCCTGCTTGATCAGCACCCCCCTCTTGCCGAGGCAGAGCGTCATGATGGGACCGATATAGGTGGTATTGGTGATTACCGAAGCGCGGATAAAGGGTTCTTCGATTCGCTCAATCAGCGTGGGATCGGGCAGCCCGCTGGGATTGTGCACCTCCTTCATCTCTCCCTTCTTGTCGTATACCTTGTAGGATACGTTGGGTACGGTGGTGATCACATCCATGTTGAACTCGCGCTCCAAACGCTCCTGGATGATCTCCATGTGGAGCAGTCCCAGGAAGCCGCACCGAAAGCCGAAGCCCAGCGCTACGGACGACTCGGGCTGGAAGGTGAGCGAAGCATCGTTGAGCTGTAGTTTCTCGAGCGAGGCACGCAGGTTCTCGAACTCTTCACTCTCAATGGGGTATACACCGGCAAAGACCATCGGCTTCACCTCTTCGAAGCCGGCGATCGCCTTGCTGGCTGGCCGCTTCACATGGGTGATGGTATCGCCCACCTTCACCTCCTTCGAGGTCTTGATGCCGGAGATGATGTAACCCACATCACCACAGTGTACCTCTTCACGGGGTACCATGGAAAGACGCAGGATCCCCACCTCATCGGCCTCATACTCCTTGCCGGTGTTGATGAACTTCACCAGGTCACCCTTGCGGATGGAACCGTTCACGATCTTGAAGTAGGCGATGATCCCGCGAAAGGGATTGAACACCGAGTCGAAGATCAATGCCTGCAGCGGGGCATCCGGATCGCCCACCGGCGCAGGAACCCTTTCGATGATCGCCTTCAGTATCGCCTCGAT
>JADLKK010000237.1 GCA_016839025.1 Proteiniphilum sp. | reverse complement strand
GAACTTACCCGACAAGGAATTTCGCTACCTTAGGACCGTTATAGTTACGGCCGCCGTTTACTGGGGCTTCATTTCAAAGCTTCGCCTTGCGACTAACCTCTCCATTTAACCTTCCAGCACCGGGCAGGTGTCAGTCCCTATACTTCGGCTTGCGCCTTATGCAGAGACCTGTGTTTTTAGTAAACAGTCGCCTGAGCCTGGTTTCTGCGACCTCTCTCAGCTCCAACAGCATTGTTTTCACCAGAGAGGCACCCCTTCTCCCGAAGTTACGGGGTCAACTTGCAGAGTTCCTTAACGAGAGTTATCCCGCTCACCTTAGCCTGTTCAGCCAGCCCACCTGTGTCGGTTTCGGGTACGGGCGCAAACAAGCCTCCCTAGCAGCTTTTCCCGGCAGTCGAGCGTCAATGGCTTCAGTCCCATTACGGAACCTCCCCGTCAGGTCTCGGCTCAGCTCTGCGGTTTTCCCTGCAAAGCACGCCTACTCCCTTGGCCCGGGACTTCCATCACCCGGGTCCACCTAGCTTCCTGCGTCACTGCTTCAGTCAAACGGCTCCTCTGCGGGGCAGGAATGTCAGCCTGCTGTCCATCGACTACGCCTTTCGGCCTCGCCTTAGGTCCCGCCTTACCCTGGGTGGATTAGCCTTCCCCAGGAACCCTTGGGCTTCCGGTGAGTATGTTTCTCACATACTTTGCGCTACTCATGCCGGCATTCTCACTTCCATGCAGTCCACCGTACCTTACAGTACGACTTCTCCCCGCATGGAACGCTCCCCTACCGATCCGTGCCATAAGCACAAATCCCGCAGCTTCGGCGCTATGCTTAGCCCCCTGTATTTTCGGCGCGGAAATCCTCGACCAGTGAGCTGTTACGCACTCTTTAAAGGATGGCTGCTTCTAAGCCAACCTCCTGGCTGTTTGGGCATTTCCACATCCTTGCCACACTTAGCATAGCCTTTGGGGCCTTAGCTGACGGTCTGGGCTGTTTCCCTCACGACCACGAAACTTCTCTCCCGTAGTCTCACTCCTATGGTCCAACATGATGGTATTCGAAGTTTGGTTGAATTTGGCAGGACCCCAGTCCCCCGCGTCCATCCAGTGCTCTACCCCCATCTGTCATCCATAAGGCTGCACCTAAATGCATATCGGGGAGAACCAGCTATCACCGCACTCGATTAGCTTTTCACTCCTATCCACAAGTCATCCGAGACTTTTTCAACAGGCACCGGTTCGGTCCTCCACCCCGTTTCACCGGGGCTTCAACCTGCTCATGGATAGATCGTGCGGCTTCGGGTTCATTTCCAGAAACTTGTCGCCCTATTCAGACTCGGTTTCCCTGCGGCTCCAGTCCAGTCGGACCTTAACCTCGCTACTGAAAATGACTCGCCGGCTCATTTTACAAAAGGCATACCGTCACCTTCCACGCACTCGCGTACGCTTCCGGCTCCGATTGATTGTAGGCACACGGGTTCAGGTCTTTTTCACTCCCCGCCAGGGGTGCTTTTCACCTTTCCCTCTCGGTACTGTTCCACTATCGGTCGCCATCAGTATTTAGCCTTGGACCATGGTCGGCCCGGATTCAACCGGAATTCCACGTGCTCCGGCCTACTCGGGAGAT
>JADLKK010000236.1 GCA_016839025.1 Proteiniphilum sp. | reverse complement strand
AGGTGTCGGTGGCAGCCCATCCGTTTGCCACATATTCCTTGTTGAAAAGGTTGTTCACGAACAGCTGCAGGTTGATTACTCCCAGACGGCTCCCGGTAAAGGTGTAGCCGGCAGATAGGTTGCTCACGAAGTAGGCATCGATTGACTTGGCATCGTCGGAGGTATTGTCCAGATACTGCTTGCTTACATATTTGCCCAGCAGATTCAGATAAAAGGCAGATGCCGGTTGCCAGGTAAGCCCAACAGCGCTCACAAGATCGGGTGAAAAGGAGATTTGTGTGGAACCGTAATCCTTGCTAATTTGTCCCACCCACTCATAATTGTCAGGGGTGTCATACTGGTCGAAGTATGCCGTGTAATCACTGATTCTGTTGCGGCTGAGGCTAGCGTTGGCATCCAGCCGCAGCTTCTCGGTCCACAGGGGAAGGGATGCCTCCATCTCGATACCGGCACGATAGCTCTCCTTCACGTTTTCCATCAGCTTGTAACCGATATCGGTCAGCTTGCCGGTCTGTACCATCTGGTTGTGGTAATCCATGTAATAGAGGTTTAGCCCCAGATGGGTCTCGTTACGGCTATAGCGGTATCCCAGCTCATAGTCGATCATCCGCTCCGGCCGGATGGGGTTCACCGCTCCCCCCTTGATGCCATCCTTCAGGTCGGCACGCAGCGGCTCCCGTTGTCCTACCGCTGCAGAGGCATAGAGATTGCTTGCCTGATTCAGCTGATAGAACAGGCCTGCCTTGGGGTTGAAGAAATCATAATTGAAATCGCCGCTCAGATCCATCAGGTCATCATCCAACCCGCTGAAGCGGTAGCCCACATGACGGTATTGCAGGTCGCCGAAGAGGGAGAGTTTTCGATTCACCTGGTACGATGCCTTGGTAAACAGGCTTATTTCTGATTTTCGTCCCACATTGCGGTACCATTCATACTGCTCCGGGATGTTCTGGTTGTGCTTTACCCAGGGCAGTCGGCCGAAGTGATCACCGTCGTAGAAACTGTAGAGCCCACCGAAAGTAAGCTTCAGCGCGTTCTTTCCGTAATCGAGTCCCAGGTTGGCTACATAGAAGTCGTTTTCCATCAGCTTGCGACGGATAAAGTTGGAGCGGCTGTAGGTCACCCCCTCAATGGTTTGCGGTTGCAGTCCGAAATCGGAGTATTTCCGATTGTAGCGATAGTTCTCATAGTAACCATAACCATGGTTATAACTGAGTCCCGCGTTGAGTGAGAAGGTGTGACTCAGTTCCCGCGAGAGGGTAAGCTGGAGGATATCGGAGTAGTAGTTGTCGGTTTCATTGTCGTAGTAGAGCCGGTTGCCGGCATCATCGTAGTACTCGCCGGCAGGGTTGTAACGCCGTCCATACTCCGGGTCCCGCATCTGCTCTTCCGAGACCCCCTCCCAGGTGATGCCGGTGTGCTGGATCCCTCTCAGGTAACTGAGTCGGAGCAGTTGTCGCTCGCCATAATGGGAGAGTACACCGTAGAAGTTGGTATGGTCTACCGTGCCGTTTCGCACATAACCCTCTCCCAACACCCGTGATAAGCGTGCATCGAACGAGAACCCCTTCTTACTGATCCCGGTGCCTGCGGCAACCGATGAGGAGAAGGTGCCG
>JADLKK010000235.1 GCA_016839025.1 Proteiniphilum sp. | reverse complement strand
AGGTGTCGGTGGCAGCCCATCCGTTTGCCACATATTCCTTGTTGAAAAGGTTGTTCACGAACAGCTGCAGGTTGAACGTGCCTACGGGTGATTTTTGGAAAGTATATCCCGCGGAGAGGTTGCTCACAAAATAGGCGTCGATGTCCTTTGCATCGTCGGAAGTATTGTCCATAAACTGCTTGCTCACATACTTATTCATCAGGTTCAGATAGAGAGCAGATGTGGGTTGCCAGGTCACACCCATCGCGCTGACCATACTGGGTGAGAAAGAAATATCGGTGGTTCCGTATGCCCTGGACAGCTGTCCCTCCCATCCCCAGTTATCCTGATTGTCATAGTGGTCGAACCAGGCAGTATAGTCCCGTATCTTATTGCGGCTGAAGGTGGCGTTGGCATCCAGGCGCAGCTTGTTCTTCCACAGTGGCAGTGCAGCCTCCAGTTCAAGACCGGCGCGGTAACTCTCCTTCACATTCTCCATAAGCTTATAACCGATGTCTGTCAGCTTGCCGGTCTGCACCATCTGGTTGTGATAATCCATATAATAGAGGTTTGCACCCAGGTGGACTCCTCCATCACCCTGATACCGGTAGCCCAGCTCATAGTCGATCATCCTCTCCGGTTGAATGGAGTTCACCGATTCGCCCTTGATCCCGTCCTTCAGGTCGGCACGCAACGGCTCCCGTTGCCCCACAGCTGCCGATGCGTATAGTCGGTTCCTGCTATTCAGTTGAAGGTTGATACCTGCTTTGGGATTAAAGAAATCATAGGTAAACTTACCGGTAAGATCCATCAGGTCGTCGTCGGTGCCACTGAACCTGTAGTTTATCTGTCTGAATTGCAGATCCCCAAAAAGAGAGATCTTTTCGTTCAACTGGTAATCGGCTTTAGTGAAAAGGTTCACTTCCGCCTTTCTTCCCACATTGCGATACCACTCATGGTTTTCAGTGACGGACTGATTGAATTTCACCCATGGCAGGCGCCCGTAGTGATCGCCGTCGTAATAGCTGTACATCCCGCCGAGCGTTATTGTTAACCGCTCTCTCGTATAACTGAGCCCCAGGTTGGCCACGTAGAAATCGTTCTCCATCAGTTTGCGGCGGATAAAATCACTCTTCTCGTAGGTCACCCCCTCCAGTGTCTGAGCAGGTAGCCCGAAATCGGAGAACTTATTATTCTCCTTGTAATTTTCGTAATAACCATAACCATAATTATAACTGAGGCCTCCATTCAGTACAAGATTGCGGTTCAGTTCCCTGGTGAGGGTGAGTTGCACAATGTCGGAATAATAATTATCTGTCTCATTGTCGTAATAAAGGCGGTTGCCGGCTTCATCGGTATACTCTCCCGCAGGGTTGTAGCGGCGCCCATATACCGAATCCTGCATCTGTTCATCAGATACTCCTTCCCAGGTGATCCCGGTGTGCTGCACACCCTTCAGGTAGCTCAGTCGTATCAGCTGGTGGGGGGTGTAGTGTGACATTGCAGCATAGAAATTGGTGTGATCGACACTTCCATTGCGTACGTATCCATTACCCAACACCCGCGATAAGCGTGCATCGAACGAGAACCCCTTCTTACTGATCCCGGTGCCTGCGGCAACCGATGAGGAGAAGGTGCCG
>JADLKK010000234.1 GCA_016839025.1 Proteiniphilum sp. | reverse complement strand
TGAAAGAGTTGCCTCAGATTGCCCGGCCGAAAGTGCCCGAAGTCTCCACGAAGTCGTTTCGGTACGATGCAATTTTAAAGGATTATGAAACGATCCTGCGACTTGATCCCAATTTTATTTTTGCCTACTACAACATGGCCGAAATATACAGCCTCGAAAAAGATTATCGTGCTGCGATAGACAGTTACACCAAAGCGTTAAAGATTGAACCGCAGTTTGCCGAAGCCTATTTCAACCGGGGGTTGTCACGGCTGTCGATCGGCGAAACTGCGGTCGGGTTGGACGATCTCCGCAAGGCTGGAGAGTTGGGTATCGTGGAATCGTACAGCATCATTAAACGGATGCAGTAAGCGCTATGGGATAAATTCCAGTTTAGCCTCTTGTCCTGCTTTCAACACTACCGATACATACCCGTTTTCGGCTGTTAATTCTTTTCCGTTCTGTTTTACCGTTGTCGCATAACCGGGAATTTTTACCTTGAATGTATTGTCGTTTAGCGCCTTAATGGTTGCAGACGACAATCGGTTGTCGCTCCAGCTTGCAGCCGCTTCGGCACCGCCACGGACACGTAGGCCTTTGAAACTTCCCGTTGGCCACTTGTCTGGCAGGGCAGGCAACAGTTGTATATAGCCGTCTTGACTTTGAATCAGCATTTCAGCAATTCCAGCAGTACCTCCCAGATTACCGTCGATCTGGAACGGCGGATGCGCGCAGAATAGGTTAGCGTACGTTCCAGACCCGCGGTGCATGTTTACTTCACTTCCGGAAGTGGGCTCCAGCAGGCTTTTAAGTAGCTTGAAAGCACGGTTCCCGTCGTACAAGCGTGCCCAGAAATTGATTTTCCATGCACGGGACCATCCGGTTCCGGCATCACCACGGCGTTCCAACGTTTCGCGAGCTGCTGCGGCCAGTTCGGGGGTAGTGTTAGGCGATATCTGATTCGACGGATACAATCCGTAGAGGTGTGAGACATGGCGGTGCTTGGGATCAACCTCCTTATAGTCCTCGAGCCACTCTTGCAAATAACCTTCGGGGCTGATCTGCATGGGAGGAAGTTTCGGCAGTGTTTCGCGGATATTGGTGGTTGTCTCGTCTTCGATACCGAGAATTGCTGCCGCCGACAGTACGTTGGTAAACAGTTCGTTCACGATCTGAACGTCCATGGTCGGGCCCATGCATACAAAAATGCGATCGTCGCTCCCGGGCATGTAAAATGCATTCTCTGGCGATGATGACGGGGCGGTGACGAGCCATCCGTTCCTGGGTTCGGAAATCATGCTGCTGAGGAAGAACTGCGCTGCCCCGGCGAGCGTCGGGTAAACAGTGCGCAGGTATTCCTTATCCTGGGTAAAGGCATAATGCTCCCAAAGGTGTTCACAAAGCCACGCTCCTCCCGTGTTGGTCGCTCCCCACGAAGCATGTTCGCCGGGAGCCGTGAACTTCCACGGGTTGCTCATCATGTGAGCCAGCCAGCCGTTGGCCCCGTAAAACGTTTGGGCGGTAGCTTCTCCCGAAGGTACAATCGATTGGGTGAAATCGATCAGGGGTTTATGCAGTTCAGAAAGATTACATACTTCTACCGGCCAGTAGTTCATCTGTACATTGATATTCAGGTGGTAATC
>JADLKK010000088.1 GCA_016839025.1 Proteiniphilum sp. | reverse complement strand
CTTCCTGTTATTGTGATTATCGCCGCATGCAATAGCGTATAGAGCAATAAGGAACGAAAGGATGAGTGCACCGGTTTTCATCTCTTCCGGTTATTTTGTTCTATCTGGACTGTAGATCAACCCTTCAGCCGCATCCCCGCCGTCGGGAGTGACGAAAATGAAGGTGAACATCCATTTCTGTAATCGCACCTCGGGCGAGCTAAACTTTCCTACCGGCAACTTCAGCAGAACGGAGTTCCACCCCTTGCGCAGTTTCACCGGAATAGGGGGACGGGCCTGGAAATTCTCGTTTTTCAGCGTTATCTCGTTCGTCCTTTGGGAGTGGGTATTCTCCCAGACTGGAGGTGCAATCTCCCTGTTGTTTATGAAAACACGACTCTCCCGGTAATCCCATTTCCCGCGCGGGGGAGCCAGGTCAGATTCCGATCGGCTGTAATCCTGGGTGGAAACCCACAATCCAACCGTCTCTGTTCTGGGCGACCAAACCCAGGTGTAGGCATATGCCGTATGGTTCTCCTGCGGGTCGTTGTAGAATGCCGGCACGGTTTTTCCCCATACGTGACGCAGGTAGATTCCTGCACCAACAGCATCCTTTGAACCGTATTCGGAACCGGCATACTGGTATGTGGCAGCAATCTCCTCTTCGGGAGGGAACGATTTCAACAGGTCGCCACCATTGGGGAAGGGGTCGGTGATCCGCCACTTCAGATGGGTCTGCCTAACGTAGGGAAACGGTTCACCAGCAAAGGTACGTTTCTTGTGCCAGAGCAGCCGGTTCTCGAAATCTACAAAACTGTAGAATAGTGGATCGTTCAGGTTGCAAGGGAGGATGGTCCCGTTGCCGTCGAAATATTCGGTTCCACCGCCGCACCAGGCCCGTTCGGCGAAGGCAAGCATGACGGGATAGAAATTGTTTTGCAGGATAATCTGCCTATCGTCGGGCAACAACCGGTCGTTCCAGATGGCGACAATGCCGCCGGCCATGTCGTCGGATCCCTGGTCCACATTGCCGATCCGGCTGTTGTACAGGGCAACTATGTCGCCGAATGTGTCGAAATGGTTGATGTAGTGGAAGCGGCAATCGATTGCGGGAATGCCCGGCTGAGCCTTGCCCCTGTAGCTCCAGAGCTGGGTGGCGTCGATCTCGCCCGGCTTGTAGTTCCATCCCGGATTCCAGGAGATCACCTTCTTGCCCATTCCCCTGATGTGCGCCACCATCTCCGGAACAAAGCCGGGGTTGGTGAACTCTACCTCATCGGTGCCGATGTGGATCCATGGTGCGTCGGGGAATACCTCGGTGCAGATCTCCTCCATCAACTGCTTCAGCACCTTCATCCCTTCGGGCGACTGCATATCGTGTCCGATAGCGCGCACAAAGGCGGCACTGTGACCCGGCATGTCGATTTCAGGAATCAGCAGCATGTTGTGTTGACGGCAATATTCGGCAATCTCGTGTGCCTCGGCAATGGTGTAGTATCGGGCATGGTGCCGTTCGTAGTGGATTGAGTCGTTGAGTTGCGGGAAAAGTCTGCTCTCCAGTCGCCAGCCTTGGTTTTCGGTCAGGTGCCAGTGGAAAACATTGATCTTGAATTTCGAGAGGAGACGGATATGTTTCTTGATCTCGTCGGCCGACATATAGCTGCGTCCTACATCGTGCAGAAATCCCCTGACACGGAAGGCAGGCCAGTCGGTAATCTCGAGTGACGGGAGCGATTTTCCGTCGGACGACTCCACCAGTTGCGCCAATGTCTGCTGTGCCCAGTAGATTCCTCTATCGGTAGCAGCCTCGATAAGGATGGTGTCGGCAGTCACCCTGAGACGATAGGCCTCCTCGGGATTGACGGTTGCCTCGGGGATCTCGTCTACCATTTGAACCTTCACCCGGTTCTCATTCAGCCTGCCACCAGACAGGGGGTGTCTACTCCCCGTGTGGAGTGTGATCAGTTGTGGTTTGGGCAGCAGCATGAGTCCCGCTGCCAGCTTGTCGGAAGAGACGGTCTCCGTTGAAGTGTGAGAAAGCTTCCCTGCGAAGGTGGATGCAGGTAATCCCTCCCTATTCACCAGGTTACCGTTGGAGTAGGAGCTCCATCCGTAACGTACATATCGGGGTTGTTTCACTGCGGTTGAGCTTAGCCTGACCCGGTTGCCTGAAATCGTCGCCGTGGCCGGATGGAACAGGCCGGGATACTCCGCCAGTTCGAATGAACGGGGCGGTTTTCCGTCTGAGGTGTGCAGTCCGTCGGCATAATCGAATGAGACCCACACCGCTCCGTCGCTGACGGAGAGATTGCGAAACAGGGGGCCCGACGGGATCAGATCGGTCTTTCCATAGCTCTGATGGAGGGCCCATCTTGCCAGACGTTCTCCAACCTGCCTTTTCTGCCGGGGATGTACATCGGTGCTGTCTCCCA
Source organism: Proteiniphilum sp. (assembly GCA_016839025.1). GTDB lineage: Bacteria > Bacteroidota > Bacteroidia > Bacteroidales > Dysgonomonadaceae > Proteiniphilum. The sequence goes on along the minus strand of JADLKK010000088.1, from coordinate 6,807 downwards.
GATCGGATGAAACCGCCATGCCTGAGTTGGGAATATGTAGCATTAGGCGGCGCTGGCTATCCCTGAAATGCCCCCAGGTCTCCCTTCCGACAGCCATGCTCGATAGCTGTACGTAGTAGAAGGGAAGTTTGCTGTTCCACGCCTCTCTCCAACTCTTTACAAGGGTAGGGAAGATCTCCTCATGCAATTCCACATTCTGTTCGTTCGATTCACCCTGATACCAGATCACTCCGGTGACGGGCAACCGGGTGATCTTTTCAATGGCTGCCTCATAGAGGTAGGCGGGGTGATAGGGATGGCGTTGCAGCGGGTTTGTGGAGTGTTGGATATTTTGTGCTGCCCGCTCCCGGCACCAGGGATGGATGTAGTCATTTTTCCCCCAGTTGTTGAACATGTCGACCAGCCGAGGGTGATGTTCGAGTCTCTTCCGGTCGATCCACGACTCGGCGGGAGAACCGCCTACGGCATTCAGGATAAGTCCGATGGGTATGCCGGTCTGTTCATGAAGAGTCTTTCCAAAATGGTAGGCCACTGCAGAGAAGTTGGCGGCACTCTCCGGTGTACAGTGTTGCCATGTTGCCGGTGCAAAATATTCCAGTCGGTTGATCTTCTTCAGTACCTCCTCACTCCATGCCCCGGGGGTAGTATAGGCTACCGGTTGCATGTTGAAGAGACGTATCTGCGGGAAGTCTGCTGCGGGAATATCTTCAGATCCGGTAGCCGACTGGGCAAGTCTGAACTCCATGTTCGACTGGCCCGAGCAGACCCAGATGTCGCCGATCAATATGTCGTCAAGTATGATTTTGTCGGTTCCGCTTTCCAGGGATGCGGTGTAGGGACCTCCTGCCTCAAGGGGAGGAAATTCAACCTTCCAATGTCCGGTGTTGTCCACACCGGTTGTTTTTTGCTGTTTGTTGAAACGGACCGTCACGGTGCTGCCACCATTTGCCGTTCCCCAAAAGATGATTGGTTTTCGGCGCTGCAGCACCATGCCGTTAGTGAAAACCGGAGCCGGTTTGAGTCCCCCATAATCCCGGGTAATTGCGCCGTAAACTGTTTCCGCAATGATTGTAGCTCCCTCGCTGGAGGGATGCAGGGCATCGGGGAAGAGGTCGGGTCGGCGATAGAGCGGCGCTTGCAGATCGATCAGCGTTACATGGTTGATCTTTGCCACTGTTTCAATGGCATCCTGCACCTGCCAGTACCAGTCGCGTGTACTCGATTTGAACCGGGGGTGGCCGCTAAAGATGGGCGTTAGCCGGCAAATCTTCACATCAACTGCCGGGTTGACGGCTTTAAAGGTGTCGATCAGGCTGGAATAATCGCTCACAAACTGGTCGCGATACTTCGGCCAGTTGCGCGGATCGGTGTCGTTCAAGCCCAGATGTATGATGACAACGTCGGGCTTGAAGGCAATTGCTTCCCGGAATTCGGGCAGCTTCCAGTAGGGATTGTGGCCCCGTTTGAGCAGGGTGGCCCCGCTGTGACCCAGGTTTTTTACCTGATAACCTTCTCCAAGCATCCTCTGTAGCTGCGAAGGGTAGTTATCCGCAGGATTTTCAATTCCCAACCCGTAGGTGACCGAATTGCCCACACAGGCCACCTTTATTGGCCTGGCAGAGAGCCAGCAGGAGGTAAAAAGTGATATGAAAATGATAATTGATTTGTAATTTAGCATCTTGGTCATAATCAGGGGTGCTGCCTGTCCCATCCTTCCTGAATAGAAAAGAGGGTCGTTTAAGAAACCAAAGATAGCGATAAAAATATATCGCCATCTTTGGAGTTGAATTTAAGTTGAAATTTATGAAAAGTTCAGTATCCTGGTGTCTGCTCCAGGGCATCATCGTTATCGAGAAGTCCCTTGTTAAGCGGCCAGAGTACTTTGTGTGCTTCAGTAGCTTCATCCAGCACCGGAATGCCGTCTATACTCCCTTCCGAGGTGAAGACCAGATGCTTCCCGCCCTTGGTAAGTGTCATCCGACGCAAATCCCACCAGCGTTGACCTTCCTGTACAAACTCCTTGTTCTTCTCTTTTAGAATGGCCAGTTCGTTGGTGGTAAAATCTCCTGCACTATAGGCAACTTCGCTGCTCCAGTCTGTTCCATATGCCCGCTGACGTACCTTGTTGACATACTCCTCCACCTTTGCATTGTTGCCCTCCATATTGGCTATTTCTGCCAGTGTGAGGTAGACCCAGGAGAGACGGTAGAATACGAAGTCGCCTACCCATTGGCGGATACCATTGGAGTTGATATAACCGATATTTTTGCTGACATGAGTACTCCACAACGAAAGATTTCCCTCGTCATCCTTCTTGTAGGCAGCGGTGAAGGTGGCATTTCTGCGTCTATCCTCCTTGTCGAAACTCAAGAACAGCGCCTTCTTGTACTCGTACCGCTGAACCGATGAGGCACCGGCAGTACGCAATGGATCATCGAAGAGTGATCCGTCTTCCAGATAACTGTTTTTATTGACACTTCCAGTACTGATGTTATAGGTGTAGGCACCAAGGTTGTTCGAAGCTTCTCCTTCGGCGAAGCGGACTGCAAAGATGATCTCGTCATTCCCCTTGTTGTTTGCATCAAACACCTTTGCAAAGTCAGGGAGCAGTGTCAATCCGTAGTTGTTGACCACATTTTCCAGGTGTTTTTTCGCCACAGCCAGATCGGCCTGGTTTGCGGCGTTGTCGCCGGTAGTCACCTTTGCATTCCAGAGGTAGACTTCACCTATCAGCGATTCGGTAGCCGCCTTGTTCCAGTATGCCTTCTTTCCAAAGTTATAGGGGTCCAGGTTGTTGCTGGGACCGAACAGTTCGAGTGATTTCTGCAGGTCGCTCTTTATATGTGCCATCACTTGCGAAGGTGTTGCGCGGGACATATAGAGCTTTGTGGGATCGAGTACTCCGTCGATCACCTCGACACCCAGTCTTAAGGGAACTCCCCCATAGATTCTATAGAGATCGAAGTAGTAGAATGCACGCAATCCGTAAACCATACCGAGGAGGTAATTTTTCTTCTCCTCGCTGATATAGGTGGCATCGGTAACCCGGGCGATAAAGAGGTTGCAGTTGGTGATTCTGCCGTAGAGGTCTCCGAAGTTGGAGACACCGGTGTTGTTCGCATCAAAATTTTGCCGGATGATGGAGCCATTATCGATGGCAGAACCGTCTCCGGTAACGTCGTTAATATAGTGGCCCCCTCTCAACTCTCCAAAAACGATGGAATGTTGCCATGCAGCATCCCTCAGGTGTTTGTGGATCCCGTCAATATAGCCGATGGCGTGTGCTTCGGTTCGCCAGTAAGATTCACTGCCGTAGTAATCTATGGGTGCCAGATCCAGGGCATCACTGCATGAAGTGTGGGTTGCTCCTACCAGCAACAGCATTGCACCTGATATGATTGTTAATTTTGAGATCTTCATAATGTTAAAGTTTCTGTTGTTTAGAATGTTAAGTTAATTCCGAAAAGAAGGGTGCGAGGTAATCCGTAACCTGTGCCACTGGCAACACCCGTGCCGATGGCACGTTCCGGGCTTGCAATAGGTGCAGCGGTAAGATAACCCAGGTTCTGTCCGGTGATAGAGACATTCATATTTTGCAGGTAGAGCTTGCTGGCAATGCTTCCGGGTAGTGAATAGGCCAGTGATATCTCCCTGAAAGCGAGATAGTCGCCCTTGTATGCAAACTGGGATGATGGCCGATAGTAGTTTGCAGTACCTGCCTGATCGGCCCAAACGTACCGTGGGTATTTGGCATTCGGATTTTCCGGGCTCCAGGTGTCAAATACATCCGTGGTGGTGTTGTATGTCCCCTGCATGGCGCCCAAGAACCAGGGCGTCGTATTGTCGTACGTCCAGAATCCCAATCCGAAATCGAATCTGCCGTAAAGGGTAAAGTTTCTGTAGTTGAATGTGGTATTGAAACCACCGGTCCAGCGAGGAGTTGTATTGCCATAAACTACCTGGTCGAAATTGTCGATAATCCCGTCGCCATTGATATCTTCCCAGATGGCATCCCCCGGTTCAATCAGGATGGCGTTTGCCTTCTGCGCATCCGACAGAGCAGCGTAAGCCTCGGGTCCGTATTGATATTTGCCGGAAATATTGCCGGTCTTCACAATCAGGTTGCCGGGAATCTCGCTTTCACTTCTGTAGAGGCCCATGAAGCGGTATCCCACCAGAACGCCTGGCTCCTGACCTTCCTGGTAACCACCTACGAAGACTGTTTCATTACCGTTTCCGGTATAGATCTGTTGTCCTCCCTGCCGATTTCTTTCCAGTCCGTTGTCGGGCAACGAGATGATCTTGTTCCTGTTGTAGGTGATATTGCCTTTCATCTCCCAGTTAAACGCTCTCTTCTGGATGATTCTTCCCGACAGCTCCAGTTCCACACCCCTGTTCCTGAATTCACCGTTGTTGTTGGTTATGGAGGAGAATCCGGTTGTTGAGGGCAATGCAAAGGCGGCATACTTGTCCATGGTCAGGCGGCTGTAGTAGGTCAGGTTTGCATTGAGCCGGTTCTCGAAGAAGCTGACATCGGCACCAACTTCAAATGTGCGTGTCTTTTCCCATCTCAGTGCAGGATTAGGCAGAGAGCCAATCAGAAATCCGGTGCGACCGTTGTATGTCTGTGGCGTATAGGATCCTTGAAGGGTGTAAGCCCCGATGCCGCTTGCATTCCCGTTTAATCCGAAGCTGGAACGCAATTTCCCGAACGATAGCTGCGGCAGGATCTCTCTCACGGCATCTTCATTTCCGAAGATCCAGCCGGCAGATATACCTGGGAAGAAACCCCACCGGTTATTTCCCAATAACGAGGAGTAGCCGTCATAACGGAATACTCCCGAAAGCAGGTATTTTCCCCGGTAATCGTAGTTGGCCCTGCCAAAGTAGGAGAGGATACGATATTGGGAGTGCGCCGAATCGATGCTCCGCTTGTTCTCTCCGGTGTCGGTCAGCCCCAGATCGGCAAAGTCGTCGGTAGGCGCTCCCGATCCGGAAGCCGAGAAACCCTTGTTGGCTTTGTCGAAATACTCCGTACCCAAAAGGGCATCGATCTGGTGCTTACCTGCAAAGAGCCTGTTATAATTCAGCGTGGCATTGTAAGTTTGCGAGAAGCCGCGATCGAACGAAGCGGAGCTGCTTCGTGTCCTGTCCCATTTGCCCGGGGTGGTTTCGTAATCCCGATTGAAGGCTTCATACACTCCTTCGCTATAGAACCACTGTGCAGACCCTCTCAGTGTAAAGTGCTGCATCAGTTTTGCTTCCATGGATTGAATCATGGTAAACTTGTCGGTCTGGTTGTCCCGGATGAAGCGGTTGGCCTGATACAACTGGTTACCGTCGCCGGAGTTGGTACCCAGCAGCATATTTCCCTCTTCGTCTTCGAAGCGGGCTGTAGGTGGTAACGACTGTATCCGTCCGAAGTAGTTGGCCTCACTGGTCTGTGTGGGGGGCATCGAATTCCAGTTTGCCCGGTTGTAGTTGAAGTTGGAGTTGGTTTTCAACCAATCGGTAACCTTGTAGCTTCCGTTCAGGATGAAGCTGTATCGCTTGTAATAGGATGTGATTGGCAATCCTTCAGAGTGGTTATATCCCAAGCCGGCGTAATAGGTCCCCTTGTCGTTTCCACCCGTCATGTTCAGATTATAGTCCTGGGTAAACGAGGGATCGACAAAGCTGTACTTTGCAATATCGGTCTCCTTGTAGATCAATGTGTTGTTCGGATCGATGGGGTCGACCATCGTCTTCCATCCCTTCTCGAGCAGGAAGCGGTTGTCCTGGGTCAGGTTCATCAGGTTCCAGGCCATGGTCGAGTTGTAAACGTTGCCGGTACCGTAGGGAGTAGCCGAGGTGAGCGTGCTTTGCGATGCCCAGGGGGTATTTACGTATGCCTTTCTCATGAAGGTGATATAATCTTCTGCTCCCAGGAAAGTATAGGGATTGTTAACGTAGTTCAGGCCCAGTTTCGTCTTAAAGCTGATGGAGCGCTGACCGGCCTTTCCGCTTTTGGTGGTGACCAGGATCACACCGTTGCTGGCGCGTGCACCATAGAGTGCGGTGGCGCCCGCATCTTTCAGTACTTCCATCGATTCGATATCTTCAGGATTGATGTCGTTCAGTCCGTCCCTCAACTGGCCATCAACCATTACCAGTGGTGAACCCGATCCATCGAGGTTGGTGCCTCCTCGAAGGATGATCTGAGGTGCGGCCCCGGGATTTCCCGATGTCTGGATGACCCGCAGACCCGATACTGCACCCGAGAGCGCCTGTGCAGGATTTGAGAATACGCCCACGGTAAGCGTTTCGCTTGAAACCTTGGCGATGGAGTTGGTAACCTTGCTTCTCAGCTGGGTTCCCCCATAACCGGTGACTACCACTTCTTCAAGAAGTTCGGAGTCTTCACGTAATGTAACATTGATTGTAGTTCTGTTATTAACCGCAATAACCTGCGTCTGCATTCCAACATATGAGAACTCCAGACTTCCGGTTGCCGGTACGTTGGCTAACATATAGTTGCCATCGATATCGGTAACTGTCCCGTTGGATGTTCCTTGAACGATGATTGTCACCCCTATTAGTGGCTCATTGAGCAGATGATCGGTAACTCTTCCGCTCACTGTGATGTTTTGAGCAAACAGTGAGAGTGAGGAGAGATACAGAAATGAGAGGCAGACGATCCAACTCTTCGTCGATTTGGTGATTTTTGAAATTTTCATATCATCTCTAATTAAAAAAAATTATTTGTGTTTCCGGGTAAGCCATTCGAGTGAGAAATTAAGGAATACCAGATTCATTCCAGGTTCTCCC
>JADLKK010000233.1 GCA_016839025.1 Proteiniphilum sp. | reverse complement strand
CGGAGCAAGGGAAACCCCTCCCCAGATGGGGATTCCTAACATTGGGTTTGGTACAATGACGGGGGGCAGGTCACTGGCTAAAAGCAGCACCCCCTATAAAATCCTGAATTGATCCGATTAAAGCGGCGGCTTCCAGTTCTTGCAAGTGCTGCTATTCTTGGTATGATATGCAACACTCGAAACTATGTCGGTCGTCCAATCACAACCTTGAACTAAGCAGCCGTATGTTTTGACGGTGTAGGTCTTGCATTGACTGCCTCCTTCGTTCTCATGTACCCTGGTGGAATAGTCCAAATAGTCGTTATGGACATGGCTTGCGGAAGCACTGGCGCTCCTCTCTCTTGGAACCCGCTGCTGGCTGCCGAATGCGCGGTTAGCCGCAAGAGCTAAGTCTTGGCTAATGCGCTCTGCGCTCACGCTGTTTGCATAAACAAGCTGTCCGGACTTGATCAAAGGCGCTTGTCCGGCGTCGCAATCCCCATCATAGATGGCATACGACACGACATAGGTCTCGGCCTTTGTGCTGTCCGCAGCCACACGCGCCAAGGCCGTGGCATTCCAGAGCATGAGCAATACCAACGTCGCGATCAAAAATCTCCTCATTGTCACCCCTCCCAAAGCAGCAGATTTGCTAATCGTCCTCGCCGGATACCACAAGGCTCCCTACAGACCCTGTCGTCAGCGATGGAACCCACATCCGGCAAGTAAATTCCCGATATGGGTGCGTCTGTTTGTCCAGCGTTTGTTCGGTGTACTTCGCGCCACACTTGGTGCAGATATATTGCTTATCCGTCCATGTAGCACATGTTCCTCCCTCAAGAGCGCCCCGATGAACTCGGATCGACAAATGCACCTGATAGCTGTGATCATTGTACGCGCAAGTCTGCTCATTGGTCGGCTTGAGGCTGTCCTGCGAATACGTCTCAAGCACCCATTCATACCTAAACTGCGCATACTTGGCGATTTCTTCGTCAGTCTGTTCTGCCTCTGTCGAAGTACGCCGCCATGCGAGGAAGCGCAAATCATCGTCCGCGAGATCGCAGTCCCCCTCATAAATAGCGTACGACACCAAGACCTTGGGCGGTAGCACAGTGTCATTCGCACCTGACCCCTCCTGCGCCAATACAGGACTGCACCATAGGGCAATGAACACGAAGATCAGCACCAGCGCTCTTTTCATAAATCAATCCCACCCCAGTGCTATGCATGTTGGACTACCTGTGACATGCGTCGCTTCGCCCACTCTCTTGGTCTTGGATTCTCCACATTTGCACTTATACGTCTTTTTGGTGTAGGTCAGGCATCTCCCACCGGAGTCATCATCATGGACAAACTCGCTCTTGGTAACCTTGAACTGATGCTGTCCATTTGCGTAGTAGTCACATGCCACGGCCATTGGTGTAATGTCAGCCGCATGCGTAATCGCCGGGATGACCATCACCAAGAGCAGGGTACAAAGCACCGCGAAAATGCACTTTCTAGACATGGGCATACCCTCCTTATTCACCTTATTTGCTATAGACGAACAGCGATCGAACGTAATCGAGGGTACTGTCAAGAATCTTTCGCAAAATGGTTAGCCGTCTGGCAGCCTGTAGTTAGCCGGCGACGGGATCTGACCCCGAAACACCGGCATCGTCCAGGTGTTTCATGCTCATGTAGCGCTTCG
>JADLKK010000087.1 GCA_016839025.1 Proteiniphilum sp. | reverse complement strand
CTTCCGTTCCCACCACCTCGGCATGGTAGGTCTCCGTCAGCTTGCGCTCCTCCATCATATCCTCGTAGGAGAGGTCGGATCCCATCACCGACTGACGAAGCATGTGTCCGGAAATCTGGATGGTGCGGTCGGTGGAAGGGGAGTAGATCCATAACTGATCTTTCAGCTTCAGCATCTTGGTACCCTCCTCGCGGGGAGGCGAGAGATACTCCGTGAAGGAGCGTTTGTCGCCCACTGCATAGGTTTTGGAGGTGATGGTACGGCTGTTCCGCCGACCATGGATGGTCATGGTCGACTCGAAGATACGGTTCTCCGATGAGAGGTTTTGGTCGATCCGCTCCAGGATGATGTCAGCAGCCGGCTGTGCGTGAGCTGAGCCAACCGCTGCGGCAAACAGCAGCGCAACGATTGTCTTTATTCTTTTTTGGTTTCTGATATTCATATTCCTTATGCATTACATTCCAATTAAACCAACTCTTTTTTCTTTCAATCCCAAATCCTACATCCCAAATTTCACATCCCTATGCTTCCAGCTCCTTGAACAGTTGCGAGGTCTTCCTCCGGTAGATGCCGATACCGGCCAGCATGGCCCCCACCACGGTGGAGATCAGACCCGGGATGAAGCCGATGTAATAGTCGGTGGGGGTGATGCGTGTACGGATAGTGGAAGGATACATCATGGAGGCGCCCTCCATCATGCCGGAGATGTTGATGCCAACCCTCTGCACCAGGGCAGCGAAGAAAAGTCCTACCGCGGTACCGGCCACCGCACCGGCGATCCCGATGAAGCAGGACTCCCATATCAGCGTCCGGTAGAGGTGTCCCTTCTCCTCCCCCATCGCCAGTCGCACTCCGAATTCGCCGTAGCGGCGCAGGCCGCCCAGCAGTCCCGCGTTCCAGAGCACCAGCGCCATCGCCAGCACAAATATACCGCTGATGTATACCGTCCAGAGATCCATCATCGCCACCAGCTGCCCCATGCTCCCCTGTTCGGTGAGCGGTTTCATCACCGGTGCAAACGGATCCTCATCCCCATCATAGAGAGTGTTGAACTGTTGTGCGATCTCATCGGCCCCCTCATCGTCGTAATAACCGGTGTCAAAGAGTCCGATCAGCTCGCCGGCGGCATCCTGCATGTCGAGGGCAAGCCTCACATCCTCGATGTCGGCGATCAGCGAGGAGCGGTCCATCGCCTCCACGCCGAAGGAGAGGGTACCCGCCACCCGGAAGTTGACCATCGACAGGCTCCCATACATGGTGGAACCGATCAGTGTCACCTCATCGCCGGGAGAGACCCCCAATTTGCGCGACAGTTCCTCGGCCAGCAGCAGCTCCCCCGGTTTACGGATCATGCGGCCCCGCACGATCGAGGAGGCGATGTTGAGCCGTTCTGCCTCGCCGCTGCCGGGTGTGAGCAGATCCACCCCCATGCCGGAAGCAGGGCCCTGCGAACGGGTCTCTCCCGCCTCGTCCGGCACGTCGAGCAGTCCCCCGAACTGAATGCGGGGGCTCCAGCTAATTCCGGGAAAGCGCCGAGAGAGCTTCTCCCGCAACACAGTCGTACCGGTCAGCGCGAGGTCGTTCGGAATCTGTGCCACGTTGTCGGCATAAGCGCGTGTCATCACCTTGAGATGTCCATTGGCGAAGCGGGCGTTCATCTCGATGGTATCACCCATGAAGCCGGTGATGTAAGCGTTCAGGAAAACGGTGAGCATCACGCCGATGGCCACCACGATGATGGGCAAACGGCTGCGGCTCTTGTCTCGTACCAGTCCCTTGATCAGAAATCGTATCATTGTATTCTCCCCCTTAATGCTTCGGTTGGGTTCATCTTTGCTATCTTTCTCGATGGCCAGTAGCTCACCAGAGTGGTGGTCACCAGGACGATCAGCATGGTGGAGAGAACCAGTCCCACGCTGTACATCGGGTAAAGCGTCTGCGCCATGGCCATGCCGAACCCACCGGCATCCATGGGGATGGTCCATCCCACACGGGCCTGCCACGCCAGGAAGGGGATGCCATAGACCGCCGAGAGCAGCACGGCGAGGAGCGCATGCATGGCCCCCTCCAGGGTGAAGAGCCCCACCACCTCCCGCCGGGTGTAACCCAGGGCAATGTAGGTACCGATCTCCTTCTGGCGCCGGAAGATGGAGAGGATCTGCGTGTCGAAGATGGCCAGCATCGCCAACAGCAGGAGAATGAGGTAGAAGACCGACTGTCCGGCCGACTTGGTCCTGATGAGGCGGTCCACCGAGGCGGTCAGCTCCTCCTTCGGCTTGTGCACCCATCCCGCGAGGTCGGTACGTACCGCCTCCTCGTCGCGGTAGGTGAGCAGGGTGGCCTCCCCCTCCAGATCGGTCATCTCCCACAGTCGCTCCAGCGCCAGGTAGAGCTGTCCGTTCTCGATTGCCGGCACGTTACTGGCGAAGATGCCGGCAATCAGGATCTCCGAGGCATCGAAGGTGCCGGCAGCATCGCGCCAGCGCAAGGTGAGATGGTCACCCTCCTGCAGCTGCATGTCTTGCGCCATGGAGTGACCGATGATCGCCGGCAGTGCTGTGGCAGCACTGTCGAGCTGATGTGTGGGCAGCAGGAAGATCTGCTGTGCGGGGTCGACACCCCGGATGGTGACCGACTGCATGCGACCCTGCGGATAGAGGGTGCCCTGCACCAGGAGGAGCGGTGTCATCTCGCCGCCGGCGATCTCTCCGGCGCACTGCTCCGGGATGGGGGCATGGCTGTCCGCCAGCGTGAAGGGGTCGTAGGGGTCATACTGTTCGTGCCAGTACTGTCCCCCACCAATCTCCCAGTGGCTCATGTCGTTCTTGGCCTGGTAGTCCCACCCCAGGAGGATTCCCTTGAGCCAGATAATCACCAGAAAGGAGAAGGAGAGCACGATCACGTTGAGCCAGGTGCGTGTACCGGCACCGATCAGGTTGCGCCAGGCGAGCAGGATAGCTGTTTTCATCGCATCTGCATGTTGGTTGGTTGTTGCTTTTCCACCCACTCATCCTTGTCCACCTCTCCGTCGAAGAGATAGACCTTCCGTTTCAGGTAGCCGATCACCTTCTCGTCGTGGGTGGCGAACAGGAAGGTGGTTTTCAGCTCCTCGTTCAGCTTCGCCATGGTCTGCAGCACGTTGTGCGAGTTGGCAGCATCGAGGTTGGCGGTGGGTTCATCAGCCAACACCAGCGAGGGTCTCTTCACCATGGCCCGTGCGATGGCCACGCGCTGGCACTCGCCACCGGAGAGGCGTGGCGGCTTGGAGTGCACCTTGCCGGTCAGTCCCACCCATTCGAGGGCATCCATCACCATCCGCTTTCGCTCCGCGGTGCCAATCTTTAGCAACAGCAGGGGGAACTCCACGTTCTCGAAGACGGTGTGCACTGCCAGCAGGTTGTAGCTCTGGAAAATGAAGCCCAGCTGCTTCTTGCGCAGACGGGCCGCCTCCACGGCTGTGAGGCTGCCGATGGAGTGTCCCAGCACCCTTACTTCCCCTTCCGTGGGGGTGTCGAGAGAGCCGATGATGTTGAGCAGGGTGGTCTTGCCGGATCCGCTGGGGCCTATCAGCCCCGCAAACTCCCCTCTCCCGAAGGAGAGGTTGATACCGCTGAGGGCGGTAAACTGGTTCCTTCCCATGGGAAAGGTTTTCTTCATGTTCTCGATCCGGATGATTGCGCTCTCTTCCATATTGCGATTCATTTTCAGTGGGGTTGTTCAGTGGTTGTATACCAGCATCAGCTGCAGGCCCGTTCCGGCGAACATATTGCCGGCACCCTGCTGCGTAGGGATATTGTAACTCTTCGGGTTAATGTACCCCATCAGGTGCAGGGTCAGCCTGTTGTACTGCCTCTTCCAGCTGACGAAATTGTAGGAGGATCGGTTTCGCCAGTCATAGTAGGCGATCAGCGCCACCTCATCAAAGAGTCCCACCGCGTAACGGGCACTGAGCAGTGAGAAGGTGAGCGGGTCGCTCAGGGCGAAGGGCTTTTCGTCGGCCGCTGCCAGCAGCTGTTCCCAGATGAGGGTGAGGCCGTTTCCCCAGGCAAAGGTGTAATCGACCCCCACGTTCAGCAGCAGCTGACTGGTGAATGTGCCCCTGTTGCCTGCCATCTTCTTCCAGGAGGCCTCTACCCAGTAGCCCACCACCCGATCGAACTTTGCATCGAAGCCGAAACGGTGCTCCGGGATGCTCGCTATCGGGTGCAGCTCCACCGGAAACATGCTCCCCTCCGTCTCGCGGTAATGGTAGGAGAGGGCTGCCTCCCCCCGCGGCAGCGGGTACTGCAGCCTCCCCCCCAGCTCGGGAGCCGCACTGGATGTAGCGATGCTCTCCCATCCTTTCGGGCGGTCGTTGCCGTATAGCATCCATAGCCATATATTGGCGTTGTTGAGGAAGTAGTAGCGTCCCAGGAGTCCCCAGACGCCGTCGGTGAGCTGCAGCGGGTCACGTGGGTCCATCTGGTCGAACCACATGAGCGGGCGCAGGATAGAAGCCGACCCGAAGTTGATCTTCTGCAGTCCGGCCCGCAGCTCCAGCTGGCTGGTGGAGAAGCGCCCCCAGAGACGGTAGGGTTTGATGCGCCCATCCCAGTTGTAATTGGTGAGATCGCTCATCCCGATGTTGCCAAAGAGGTTGGCCGACGCTTCAAAGTCGATCATCCTCCCCTCCCCTGCCGGCAGCTCCAGGTTCAGCTGCGGGATGCAACGCAACCCGTTCCACCAGGGGTAGTCGTTGCCGGTGTTGAGGTGGGTGGTTGCCGAAAGCTGACCCCTGAAACGAAGACGCTCCTGTGCTACGGCTCCGTGAATGTAGAAAAGGAGCATCAACAGCCACAGTCCATATCGCGACGCGCTATTCATCTCTTCTATCGTTTTGAAATCCCGTAGGCGATGAAGCGGGTAAACTCCAGGATGAAATCCTGCGTGGAGTCGTACATCGCCATCAGCTCCTCATCCTTCAGCAGCTCCTGGATCTTGCCCGCCACCTTGAGCAGAAACTCGGGTCTGAAATCCTTCCGGAAAATGCCCTTCTCCTGCGCCCTGCGCCAGTCGCGCATCAGGTGACCCCACACCTCCGCCGTTTTCTGTTCGACGTACTGCCGCAGCTCCGGCTCGTTGTCGAGGTAAAAGTCCTCCATGAACTCGCGACTGATCTCATGGGTACCCTCCGCTTTGATGCGCACGATCTCCCGGATCTTCTCATCCGCCGGTATATCGGCCTCCATCACCCGGTTGAAGCGTTCCACCCCTTGCTGCACCTCCCGGTCGAAGACCGTTTTTGCCAGTTCGATCTTGTTGGACCAATATTTGTAGAAGGTCATCTTGCTCACCCCCGCCCTGTCGCAGATCTCCTGGATGGTCACCCTCCGAAAGCCATGCTTCCAGAAAAGCTCGCGCGCGGCTGCCACGATATCCCGCTGTTTCTTCGGTTCCCCCATATCCATTCAACTATACTTTACAACAATAATTGTACAAATAAAGTTGCTTTATACGATTTATGCAAATTTTTTTTCATTTCGTATAGTTAAAATTTCAATTGACAATATTCTACCGCAATCTTTTCCATTGATTTTTACCATCTTTGCGACAAATAAGTCAATTCAATGAACAAGATCTGTCTTCTCCATTGTATGCTGGCCGCATTAGCGATTATTTTTCAGTTGGCACTACCAGTCATGGGCACACCTTTGTATGCAAAGGCTGAAGCATTTGAAAATGCGGAATGCAATGTGCCCCATGCACTGAGCTGCTATACGGCACTGATTGCAGACTTGATTATTTCCCACACGAAAGATCTTCCCAATCAGGCACAGCTGTCCGTCGCCATCATCCAAAACGACCGGATCACCTACTACGGGGTTGTTAAGGAGAACGACTCCATAAAGCCGGCAGACAACCAGGGGAAAGTGTTCGAGGCGGGTTCCATCACGAAAGTATTCACCTCCACCCTACTGGCATCGCTGGTCAACGAAGGGAAAATAGGGCTGACTGATTCCATCAACCCCTATTATCCCTTCCCTTTCAAAGAGCACAGGAAGATCACTTTTCTCACGCTGGCGAATCACACCTCCGGCCTGCCCCGTCTACCTGACAACCTGGATCTGTCAGACGCTTCCAACCCCTATCAGAACTATACAGCAAAGGAGCTAGAGGCTTATCTGAAGATGCTCATGACACTTGAAAATGAGCCATCAGAGAGCTACTCCTACTCAAACCTGGGAGCCGGCCTGCTGGGCTATACCCTCGGGCTGACACAGGGTACATCATTGAGGGAGCTGCTGCAGGAGAGGGTGTTCGACCGATACGGGATGACCGCCAGCTTCACCCGCTCAGTAGATGCTGGTGAGAGGCTGGTGGTGGGACTCGGTGCGGATGGTAACCCAACCCCGAACTGGGACTTCGATGTGCTGGCCGGTGGCGGCTGCCTGCTCTCCACGACGGAAGATCTTGCCCGGTTCGCAAAAGCCCAGTTCAACCCGGAGGAGAGGGAACTGGCATTGACAAGGGTACCCACCTTTGAAGTGAACGACAAAATGAAAATAGGCCTGGGTTGGCACACCCTGGAATCAGAAACTGGGGAGGAGTTCTTCTGGCACAATGGGGGGACAGGCGGCTACTCCTCCTCCATGGCTGTCAATGTAACGGGCAAGGTTGCCGTAGTCATCCTCTCCAATGTCTCGGCCTTTCATCCCGCCTCGGGGAATATCGACCGGTTATGCCTTGAACTGATCAACAATGCCGGAGAGTGATCATTTCAGGAATGGAACAATCTCATCTGTAAAACTGTTATGAAATGATGCACGGGAATCACCAAAAATTCACCCTATGAGCAACTACGTTATACCCAACCAGGTACGCATCGGTCATATCCACCTGAAGGTGTCCGACCTGAAGCGTGCCCTCTCCTTTTACCACGACCTGCTGGGCTTCGAGGTCACCATGATGTATGGCAGGCAGGCTGCGTTCCTCTCTGCCGGCGGCTATCACCACCATATCGGGCTGAACACCTGGCACAGCGAGGGGATGCCCGAGGCACCGCTGGAGGGAGTGGGTCTCTACCACACCGCCATCGCCTACCCCACCCGCCGCGACCTGGCCCTGATCCTAAAACGGTTGCTGGAAGCCGGGTACCCCATCACAGGTGCGAGCGACCATGGTGTATCTGAAGCGATCTACATGAACGACCCCGACGGGAATGGCGTGGAGCTCTACTGGGACAAGCCGAAGGATGAGTGGCCGGTGGAGGCCGACGGCTCGCTCAACATGTTCACCAGGGCACTGGACATGAAAGATCTGCTGCGTGAGGCGGACAAAGAAACGGGAGACTGACACTGATTAATGCTGATTCTCAACAATCAGCGCGAGCAGTTTCCCGGGTGGCATATCATACCGTCTTGCGAGCGACGCTATTGTCTCCTGTTCTCCCACAACCAGATCATCAGCACCGATCATGCTCCCCAACTGAGTAATCTCTATCCCCAGCACAACACAGGTTTCGGCAATGGGAGCGGTCAGCAGCTTCTCAATCAAAACATCATTCCGGTCTTTGTGAGTAGAATCCAACACAACCAGAAATATGATTATCAGCACAGGTGTCACGAAGCTTCTTTTCAGTTTCATCTCTTTATCGATTTTGGCTTGTAGTCCTTATAATTCCGAATTTTGCCTGGTGGGTAGATACAACTCATTTTTTTTCGATCCCTGATTATCTCACTCCAAACGTTGTTCATCAGGACTTCCTTCCACTCCTCTATTTTATTCATTTAATTCAGACTACAAATTTAAGAATAGTGATGGAATCAATATTTAATAATTTGAATTCAATTCGTCTGAATATCATTTATTATCTTTGAATCCAATAAAAACCCCTGACGCTCTTCTTTCTCGTTTACAAACCCATTCATTAAAGTCAAGAGCAATGAAAAACAGACTGAGCAAAACAGCGCAAAGTAGCATTGGTTTACTGCTCCTCTCCAGGCTATTTGAAAGAGTGGCCTTCTACCTGCTGCTCTCCATCCTGGTGAATTACTTCACGGAAAAGCTGCAACCAGGGATGAAGAATATCAGCATCAATTATAGTCTTTTCATGGGTGCGATGATGATCACCACCTTTTTCTCGGGATTGCTGGGTGATCTGCGCAATAGAAACAAAGTTGTGATCACCGGTTTAGTGCTCCTGACTGCGATGTACCTGGGGGTCCCATTCCTGCCGGGAGTAAACTTCCTGCTGATAGCCGCCTTCGTGGTGCTGGGTGTTGGCATCGGCCTGACCACCCCCAATATGGTGGTGTTGCTGGGGAACATCTATAATGAGAAAGAAAACGAGATCAGGGGGCTCCCCGGATTCATCCTCTTTACTTTTATGGCCGAACTGGGAGGAGTGCTGGCACCGCTTATCACAGGCTTTCTGAAACCACGATGGGGTTTCACCCCCATCTTCCTGCTGGCAGCGGCCTGCGGCCTGGCCGCATTGCTTCTTTTCCTGCAGTTCTCAAGGAAATACCTCATATCCCACCCGGCAGCAGCACAGCAGCACAACCAGCCCTCCGTTTCCATGAGAAAACTGCAGAAGGTTATCCTGTTGTCTGTTCTTATCACGGCACTGATGGCACATCTTTCACTACAACTCAGGGGAACCACGCTGGTGATGGCGTTAAAAGATCTTACAGGGATGGGCGCTGAGCTCTCCTCCATGGTGGTTCCGATGGAAATGTATCTCCTACCGCTCCTTATGCTGCTTTTTTTTGTTTGGGTCACGCGTATCAGATCGATGCATTGGGGCAGGATCTTTCAGATGATGCTTCTCGGGCTGGCATTTGCCATCGTCGGTTATCTGACCTTTGCCGGTTTCACCTCGCTGCAGGAGGTCATCGGAGAAAAGTTCATCATCTACCCATCCTACTCCTTCCTGCTCATCGCTGAGTCAATGCTTGCTTCCACATTTCTCTATGCCGTTTACAGAAGCTCTCCCATGAAACACAAAGGGCTCTTCCAGGGAATCTACTACACCGTGCTGGCTGTCGCCGGCGGTCTGCTGTTCACGGGAAAATCGCTCTACGAGAAATTGGGACCGATGGTGTTCCTGATCGTTGCAGGGTTGTTACTGATCAACGCCATCGTGTTGTTGTGGGCGAAAAGGAGCATAACAAAAAAGAATAAAGAAATCAATCCGTATAACAATGAAAACATCGTTGAAAATTGAAGAACTGGGCATCTTCCTTCTGAGCCTCTTCTTCTTCACCCGGCTGGAGCTGGCCTGGTGGTGGTTTCCGCTGTTGCTGTTCGTGCCCGATATCGGGATGATCGGCTACGCCATCAACCCAAAGGTGGGGGCGATCACCTACAACCCTGTCCATCACCGTTTTGTAGCGACGCTTGTTGCTATCTACGGGCTCACCCTGGGTGGTGTCTACTGGCAGCTGGCAGCCGTCATCCTCTTCGCACACAGCTCCCTCGACCGGATGCTGGGTTACGGCCTTAAATATGACGACAGCTTCGGCAATACCCACCTCGGGAGAATCGGGAAAGTGGATAACGGGTGAAATTTCCCGGGTAAATGGGTGCTGAAACAAGAGATCACGATATCTCAAGAACCAATCACATTGAAAGAAAATGGAAATCAATGAACTAAAAA
>JADLKK010000086.1 GCA_016839025.1 Proteiniphilum sp. | reverse complement strand
CTTTGCCGGGGCACTGGTATGCCTGCTTTCCTCGTTGTTGTTGCTTGTCCGTCGGAAGTCAGGGGAGCGCTCACGTCTCATACTGGCCATTATCGTTTTCTTCTCCGTGTTGAACTACATTCCACGATTCATTGCCGTAAGCAAAGGGTACGAAGCGGAGTTTGTGGTATCCGCGAAAATGTTGCTGTTGGGAAACTTCATGGTGGTCTCATACATCCTGTATCCCATCGAGGTGATCCGTCCCGGGTGGCTCAATTTCTCACGCATCATACAGCTATATGCCTTTTGGCTGTTTTTGCTCACGCTCTATCTGATCACCTATTTTGCGGGCGTGCGCTATACCTCCTGGTCATCGCTTCCGGAGATGTTTGGCAATATGGAACAATTTGAGGTCTGGGTCTGTCTGTTTCTCTGTCTGCTTCTTTTAGCACCGGGGTTGCTTGTCATATTCATTCAGCGCATCGGGCACAACAGCAATACCGATCGTGTCTGGTTGAAGAAATATGCTTCCACATTCTATATCAACATTCTCGCGTATCTCATGGTACTCGCATTCAACCATCCCCTGGTACATACCCTTTACTACTATGTCAGTGTCGGTTGCAGCCTGTACATTGTATACATGGAGTTGTTTGACCGGTTGTTGGCCAAAACAACGGAAAAGAGGACTCCGGATGAACTTGTCTTGCAGGAAGCACTTTTAAGGCAAAGGGTACGCCCTGCCACTCCTGTTGAAGCATCGATCGCTGCATCCAGGAATGCAGCGCTGGCAGAGCGGCTCGATGCTTACATGAGTGAGAACAGCGCCTGGCGCGATCCCGATTTGTCCCTCACCCGATTGGCTTCCGAGCTCTATACGAATCGCACCACCCTGTCACAAACCATACGGGAGCGTGGATATGAAAATTACACCCACTACATCAACAGGTTGCGCATCCACGATTTTTTGCAGCAGATAGCATCCGGATCATCGTCCAATTATCAGGAAGCCTTCTTCTTTGTCGGTTTCCGTTCGCGCAACACGGCCCTCCGCAATTTCAAGCAGTTTACGGGAACCACCCCGTCAGACTATTTTCAAAAGCTAACAGCTAAAAGCTAACAGCTAAAAGCTAACTAACAATCACTCACAATGAAACGACTCCCCCCAGGTCATGATGATCTTGTTGTAGGGCAGGTTCCACCGTGAATAATCCAGTGTGTAGGCCTCACGATGGTCGATGGAGTGTCCCAGTTCATTCTCATGGAGGGGAATCACCAAGCGGGGATTGAAGCCTACTGCTGTCCGGACAGGGTTGGGTGTCCAGCAATTGGGCAGCAACAGATCGATGTCATACATTTCGAGCACCCGGTCCATCCAGGAAAAGTCCTCCTCCCGCGACTGGTCGCCGGTATGACAGACCAGATACTGCTCGGGAGTGATGACAAGCACCACGTTGTTCTGGAGCGTGGCACCCTGGTGCCCCGGGTAGAGCACCACGTCGAGATCCATCTGCTTCTCTCCCAGCCTCACCTTCCGGATTTCGTGCGGCTCGCGTTCCGGGTGCGTGATCAGGTTGTATATCCCCTTCTCCCTCCATAGATCCGGCGGTGCAACCACCGGTTTGCCCCGGTTCAGGAATTTTCCCGCCACCACCTCGTCCGCATGATCGCCGTGCTCATGGCTGATGAAGAGGATATCACACTGGTCTGCGAATCTCTCCATCACCTCATCCGGCAGGACGAACGCCTCTGCGCCCGATGTCGTTCCCCTTACCAGGTCAAAGGCTACGGTGACGGATTTCGTGCGTACCACCACGCCCATGTTGTACAGCTTCCAGATCATCATGCCGGTCCCGACGTCACTGTTCTCCAACTCCTCCAGTGCGGAGAGGGTGCGTTGCAGATGGAAACGTTGCACGGCATCGCGCCGGGGAGCACCCTCTTCGTGAAGGACGGCATCGAGCAGGAGCATCGCCAGCTGGCGATTACCCGGCTCATCCAGCCCGGGAGGAGTAGAGGAAAGGATCGAGTCGGCCACATGCAATAGCAACGCCGCCTGCCAGTCCAGGTACTCCTCCGGCTTCCCGAAGAAATCGGTCGGCGCCTGCGTGGGCAGGAAGGTCGAACCACTTGCGGGGGATTGGGGAAGAGGGTTGCGCGACAGGGTCGAGGACCCGGCGGGGGATGCGGAACGGTTGCCGCACGACTGGGTAAGCAGCAGGCAGGCAGCAACCGCGCAGAAAGGAAGGAAATGAAATCGTCTCATCATCATCAGGTTTCCGCCAGCTCAATACCCCGGGTTCTGTGTCAGGTTCGGATTCAGGTCGATCTCGGTGTAGGGTATCGGCCAGAGATAATCCCGATCCGGGTCAAAGGTCCGTGTTTCAATGACCGTCCCGCTGTAGGGGGGTATGGAAGAAGTGTGCACCGTTCCGTTCATCAGCGTCTCCACCGTCTTCCACCGCCTGATCGCGTAGAAGTAATCATCCTCGCCCGCCATCTCGATCCTGCGTTCCAGCCGTATCGCTTCCCGCATCGCCTCTTTTGTCAGGCCGGCCGGCAGGGGAGGCATCTCCACCGATACCCGCCCCCTCACCCGGTTCACTGCGTTGTACACCTGCTCCGTGGGCCCCTCCAGCTCGTTCACCGCCTCTGCATACATCAACAGCACATCCGCGTAGCGCAGGATCACGTAGGGGATATCCGAGTCGGTGATCATGGAGGGAGAGGTAGCCGTGTACTCCGTATATTTGATGAAGGTGTAGCCGGTCTGGTGGAAATCGGCTGCCGTCGCCGTCCTGTTGCGCCACGGCTTGCCTACCCAGGCGATGGTCTGGGTCAGTCGCGGGTCCCTGTTGGCGAAAGGATCGGCAGGGTCGTAGAGGGGACTCTCCCCGATCGGTTTGCCGTCGGTCATCTGATAGGCATCCACCAGCTCCTGCACGGGCGCCTGGATGTTGTACTGGCCGTGATAGAGGTCGTAGTTGCAATTGGTGAAGGGATATTTCCACCGTACATCGAAGATCACCGACGTATTTCCGGTATTTGCCTGCCTGAAGAGGCCGTTGTAGTGCGGGAACAGTTCGTAGCGGCCCAGTGCGAAGAGATCCTCGCAGGCCTTCCGGGTAGCGGCATAATCCAGATCCTGCAGCAGCACCTTCGCTTTCAGTGCCAGTGCCGCACCCTTCGTGGCCCTGCCGTCGTCGGCGCTGGTATACTTTGTTTCCAGTGCCGGCAAGGCCTCATCCAGGTCCTTGACGATCTGGTCTCTCACCTCCCCGTAGCTGCTACGGGGGAGGTCGGCGTCCGTCTCCAGGTTGGGAGCGGTGAGGATCAGCGGTACGCCATGGAAAACAGCGTTCATCTTCCAGTAGAAGAATGCCCGCAGGAACTTAGCCTCGCCGATGATCCGGCTTTTCAGCTTCTCATCCATCGCGATATCGGGCACCTTTGCGATCACGTTGTTGCACCGGCCGATCCCCCTGTAGCAGACGCGCCAGGTCTCCCTGTTCAAACCGAGCGTCGTGGCGGTGTGTGCTCCGGTGGCGAAATCACGGGTGTTGTAGTAGTTGTCCTTGTGATAGGCGTTGGGTGTCATGCACTCGAACATGTTGATGGTATACTCTCCGTACATGCCGGTTTCGTTCAATATGCGATAGCAACCCGTCAGCGCATCCAGCGCCTGTTGCGAAGTCTGCCAGAAAGAGTCGTCGATGTAAAAGTCCCTGGGAGTAGTCTCCAGCATGTCAGCACATGCAAGCAGCACAGATCCGATAAGGGTTGTCCGCAATAGATGTTTGAATTGGTTCAATCGTTTCATCCTTTACTATTTTTTGTGAGGTGAAGTTGTCCGAAGAGGTTAAAATTGAATATGCAAACCAGCCGTGATCATTTTGACGGAGGGATACTTGTCCAGATTCTCCACAGCCACGTTCTGTTCGGGGTCGAAGTCAGTCATCTTCGTGAAGGTAAGCAGGTTTTCCGCGTTGAGGAACAGGCTCAGTTTTTCAGCCCCGATGCGGTGGAGGAACCGTTCATGCGTGAGGGTATAGGTCAGCTGGATATTCTTCAGTCGAAGGTAGGAGGCATCGGCCAGCCAGAAGTCGGAGGGAGAAAAGTTCTCAGCGGTGTACTGGTGCCTCGTCGTGATGCGGGGTAGCTTTGCGTCCGGATTTTCCGGCGTCCAGGAGTCGGTGATCCAGATCTTGGTCAGTCCCGCCCCGTTGTTGAACGGCAGGATGGTGTTTCCCGAGAGCCAGGTATCGATGTTCTGCACTCCCTGCCAGAGGGAGGTCAGCGAGAAATCGCGGTAGGTGAACCCGATATTGAATCCATAGGTGTAGTCGGGGAAGGTATTACCCGCGATGTAACGGTCATCACCGTTGATCACCTTATCCTTGTTCCTGTCCACGTACTTCACGTCACCCAGCCCCACCCTTTTCGTGATGTGCGGGTAGCTGTCCAGCTCCTCCTGGGTGCGGAACAGTCCATCCGTCTCGTAGACGTACCACGACTCGATGGGGTATCCCTCCTTCGTGATCCTGGAGCCGGAGTAGTAGGTAACCCCCTTCAGGTCCACCACCTCGTTCCTGACCTTGGTCAGGTGGGCCCCGATCTCGTAGGAGAAATTCCGGAAACGCTTGTGGTGGTTGAGCGATATCTCGAAACCGGTGTTGTCCACCACGGCGATATTGGTAGTCGGTCCGGTCAGTGCCCCCACCTGTGTCGGGATGGAGATGCTGCGGAGGATGTCATCCGTTCTTTTGCGGAAGAGTTCCAGTTCGCCTGAAAGCATGTTCTCCAGGATCACCCAGTCCAGCCCCACGTTGCTCATGGTAGTGGTTTCCCATTTTATTTTGGGATCCCGGTACTGCGTGATGGCCACGCCGCCACCGTCGTAGTTCCCGCCGAAAGGATAGCCATAGCCGAAGGAGACGGCATTCACGTACTGGAAGCGGCCGATCTCCTGGTTGCCGATCTGCCCCCAGGAGGCTCTCAGCTTGAGTTCGTCGATCCACGCCACCTGATCCATGAAAGGCTCTTCCGAGATTCTCCAGCCGGCAGAGAAGGAGGGAAACAAGCCCCACCGGTTCTCCCTGGCAAAACGCGACGAGCCGTCGTACCGGGCATTCAGCTCCAGCAGGTACCGCTCCCTGTAGTTATACTGAAGCCGGCCAAAGTAGGAGATCAGCACATCTTCGATCGAGGTACCGGATGCGGAGGGATCCATGGTACCCACATTCAGCTCATCCAGGTCTTTTGAGAGATAACCGGTCATGCGCGCCTGGTTGCTGGACGAGATATATTGCTCCATGCTGTGTCCGGCCAGCAGGCTCATGTTGTGGTCGCTGCCCGCCCTCGTGGCATAATGGAGGGTATGGGTAAAGTTCAACCGTTGGTTGTTGTTCAGGTTCTCGTTCTTGTAGCCGGTCGTCGTCCAGGGATTGCGCGTCGGTGCCCCAGTTCTTACGTCGTGCAGGAAGGTGACCGGTGCAAAATAGGTAGAGATGAGGTTGTAGTAGTTCACCGATCCCCTGGCCTGGTATTGCAGCTTGTCGGTGATCTTCAGGGAGGCAGAGAGATTGGCGATGATCCTGTTCGTCTGTTCTTTCCCGTAATGATCCTCCTTCACCACCAGGGGATTCTGAAAGGAGTTCTGCCCGGGTGTCAGCACCCAGCTGTCGGGCCAGTCGCCATTCTCCATACGGCCAACGGGCTGCATGGGGACCATGCGGTTGATGCGGTTCATCACCGTGCTGAGACCTTCCGAGGGCTTATCGGCATCCCAACGGGAAGCCATGACGGCGGCATCGAGATCAAGGCGATCGCTCACACGATTGGTGACCCGCAGGTTCAGGCTGTACTTCCTGGCACCGGTCATCCCTTTCAGCACGCCCTCCTGATCCATGTAGCCGGCAGAAAGGTTGAATCGTGTCCGGTCTGTCGCACCCGAGAAGCGGATGTTGTGTTCATGGATCAGGGCATCGCCAAACATCACCTCCATCCAGTTGGTGTTGGGGTGCAGCAGGCTGGTCGGGTTGTTCCTGAACTCATCGATCAGCTCCTGCGAATAGTAGGCCACACCTCCCTGGTTGATCATCGCCTTGTTGTACCACTCCATGAAGGTGGCAGAGTCATCCACCGGGTCGGGCAGATAGGTAGGGGTTTGCACACCGATGTATCCGGTGTAGTCGATGACGGTGCGCTCCTTCTCTCCCGTTTTGGTCGTGATCAGGATGACACCGTTGGCGGCTCTTGATCCGTAGATGGCGGTGGATGCCGCATCCTTCAACACGCTGATGGTGGCGATGTCGTTCGGGTTGATGTCACGCAGCACACTCTCCACCCCGTCGACCATCACCAGGGGACTTAATTTGGAGCCACCGCCGATGGTGCCGATACCGCGGATGCGGATGGTGCCCTCGTCGTATCCCGGGTTACCCCCCATCTGGTTCACGTAGACGCCGCTGATGCCCTGCAGGGCTTGCGAAGCATTCGTGAGGGGGCGGTTCTCGATCGTCCCCGCGTCGATCACCGTGACAGATCCGGTGAGGTTCACCTTCTTCTGCAAGCCGTATCCCACCACGACCAGCTCATCGAGTAATTCCGTGTCTTCGCGCATCACCACCTTCATCGGGGTGGTACCATCCCAGGCAATCTCCTCCTTAGAAAAACCGATGTACGTGAAAACGATCGTTGCATGCGTGGGCACGGTCAACGAGAAGGCTCCCTCCGAATCGGTCACCGTGCCGTTTGTCGTCCCTTTCTGAATCACGTTCACGCCAATGAGCGGCGTCCCGGACAGATCCATTACTGTTCCCCTCAGGGTACTGTTTTGTGCAGAGAGTGTCGACAGAAGAGCCATCCACACGAACAAGGTGATGCACGCACCTGAACCTTTCATACCAACCATAATTTTTCATGCATAAATTTGAAAATTGAAATCAAAAATGCCCCATTCCGGTAGCTGTTTTTCATTGTAAACCTGTCGTTTCCGGATCATCAATTAACATACAGAAACTATTCACACAGGCAAAAATACAAGCCACGGTTTATGGATGAAAAAAAATATGGTTGACTTTTACATATAATCAGTTGAATTTTACCAAATTGCACCAACATTCATTCTGGTGTAATCAGTAACTTCGCATGTACATTTTTCGGCACGAAATGAATCGCTGAACCCCACTACCTGAAAGTCGTAGTCTTTCTTATTTCAACCTGCATCCATACCCCTGAATCGGTTGAATCCACAAAAGTCATCGTATACCTGTTATACCCGTTCGAAGCTTTGCCTGTGATCACGCCCCCCTTGTCATCTTTCGGTGTCAGGGTAAGCAGAGGCCAGGAAAAACTATATGCATAACTCGCCGTGGTATCCTTCTTGGCAACGTAATCATATCCGGTAAACAAACAGTCGGATTCGTCGAATTTAATCCGCAGCGCATACTCGTTTGTCACACCCTGCCAGGTCGATCCCGAGAGGTTGTTCGTCTGCGGCAACTCGTCGCTGCCGTCACCCGTGTAAATCGGTCTGGAAGCATCCAGCGGCTCCTCCTCGGTCGCCTTTCCACATCCGCTCATCAGCAATCCAGCCGTCACCAGGATCAGCATCGACCAAAGCCACTTCACTTTATTCAAGGTAAATCGTTTTCCCATAATAGACATCTAATTCTTGAACCTTTTTTTTGATCTGCAGCAAAATTAAATTATTCATCCAACAGACAATCCGAAACCGTTCGTCTTGCAATCAAAGCGACACGTTTACAACAGAGGATAGGATCATCCGAATGAATCCCGCCTCTGAATTTCTCAACACATGGTTGATTAGCCGATTAGTTGATTCACAGATCAGCTTACTGCTTATAACTTATCGCTTATCCCTTTTCTCCATGAACCGGCTGAAGAAACTCCATAGCTCCTCCCCCGTATCCATATCCTCCCAGAACCAGGAATGTCCAGCGCCAATCACCTCATAGAGCCACACCTCGCTGCCATTCAGTCCCCCGGAGAAACGGTGTCTCACAATCTGGCGGCGATTGGGTGCTTTCCCGATGATGGTATCGGTCTGCATCACCGTGCAGCGGTTCTTCGCCACGCAGAAGTGCACTGCGAGGGGTACGGGCAGATATTCACCCCACCCCCCGCTGTTGTCGGGGTCGCCCTCCCAGGCAGAGGTCTTGTCATTGGTGCCATGGATCTCGAAGAGGGGCACCGGCTGAGTGGAATGGTCGCTCTTGTAGAGCCACTCCATCATCAACCCCGATATCGGCGCCACCGCGGCAAAGAGATCCGGCCGCTGTGCAGCTATCTGATAACACATCTCACCCCCGTTCGACATACCCGCTAAAAAGAGATTGCGGTTGCTGAACCCATGCTTCAGCTGCAGATGGTGCACCAACTGCGACAGGAACTCCACGTCATCAATCGCCATATCCTGTTGAAAGGGATAGCCCACATTCCAGCACGCCTTTCCCCTGCTGTCTTTCTCCCCCACCGGGTAACAGGCAGCGAAAAGGTGCCGATCGGCCGTCTCGTTGAACACCCCGGGTCTGGGATTGCCATAGCCATGTAACACGACCACCAGTGGACCATTCTCAGGCATATGCTCCGGGATGTGCAGCCGATAGGTACGTTCAATGCCCTCGCATTGCATGGTGTACTCCGGTGTGTTGTCGGCACCTGAAGCGGCAACAGTAGCGGTGAAGAACAGGAGCAAGATCAGTAACCCTTTGGCAATCAATGATCCGGCACTCTGAGATCTGGTGAGACAATACATATCAAATTGTTGTTTTACTGATCACATCGGTACATGCATGCTGCACCGATGAGAAGTATGGTTTCATTATTATGGGCGCAAATATATTCGTTTGATATTGATTTTCAAATTTCTCATCCATGGCAATCCAACCGCCTGACATTTTCTCGCAACAAAACGGATGCAGGATTGTTCTTAGAACCGGGAGCCCGGCAATCACTGTGTAAGATTATGGCAACTGTACCCCTCTCCAGGAGTGCGGTCAAAAAACCCGATCCAGCTCTTTCATCATGTAAGGCCGTCGTTTATAGGTCTCCCGGAACTGGTTGATCAGTTCTCTAACCACTGCTGTTCCTCCCTCGAACGATTTCATCCAAATCAGTGTCTGGCCGACCCGCTTGTAGGCCTCTTTGTCGGTGATGGTAGCCTGTTGTTGCACATATTGCAGATAGATGGAAAAAACCTCCTTCGGGTAACGGGGACGGAGATGTTTCTCATACTTGCGGATCATCCCGACACCACTATTCCGGCATAGCTGCAAGAGGTCGTCCCATCTCTTGTGTTCCACGTATATATCCGCCCTCAACTCACCCGTGTCGTAATATCTCTTCTCCGATAAAATTTGCAATATCCAGGTCAGCATGTCAGGCCACTCATCCTCAGGAGTGAGTTTCCTGAGTGACTGGTAACATGCACGTTGTTCTCTGCCCTCCACGAACAACTCCTTCGTGATCTCCACGATCTTTGCGTGGTTGTTCAAACGCGTATAGATCGACAAAAGCTCCTTTTGCCACTCATTCACCGTACCCATCGTCTTCTTTTCCCGGGCAATCTCTATTCCTTCCTGCAGCAACCGGATGGCATCATCATACCGCTCCGCTGTCAGCAATCGCTTCAATCT
>JADLKK010000085.1 GCA_016839025.1 Proteiniphilum sp. | reverse complement strand
CGCGGCTGGGGAGGTCGCGGTTTCGTGGATGCAGATGACAACGGTATCTGCGACTATTACGAAAACAGTAGGGCCGGACGCGGACCAGGAAATGGTACCGGTCTACGCAACGGCAAGGGACGAGCGGTCAATTTTGTGGATGCAAACAACAATGGCATCTGTGACCGGAGAGAGCCTGTTAAATAGTGGAGGAGTTGTTAAATAATTGGGTAATCGGGAGTCTTCTCCCGATTATTTTCTATATTCATCGCGAATAACCATTACACTTACACCGTGAAGATCAGAAAAAACATCGCCATCAGCGAGACCGGTTTTATATTCAATCCGCTCACGGGAGACAGCTTCAGCGTGAACGAGACCGGTCTCTTTGTGCTGCACATGCTGCAGGAGGGAAAAGAGACCGAATCGATTCTGGAAAGATTCCGGGAGAGGTTCGATCTGGACAAAAACAGCGCCGAGATGGATCTCGGCGACTTTTTCACCATGCTGAAGAGCTACCAGCTCACCGAGTATGAAGAGGCGTAAGATCACCGTCGCCGTTACCGGGCTGAACAATATCGACAGTCCCGGACCCGGCATCCCGGTAATCCGGGCGCTGCGGGAAAGCCGTGATTTCGATGTCCGCATCATCGGTCTCTCCTACGAGACGCTCGAACCGGGTATCTATATGGAGAAGATGGCCCACAGGATCTACCAGCTCCCCCTCCCCACGGCCGGTAGCACCATGTTGCAAGAGCGGCTGCAATACATCCGCGGGAAGGAACAACCCGACGTGATCATCCCCAACTTCGACGCTGAGTTGCACAACTTCATCAAGATTGCCGGATGGATGAAGGAGGAGCTGGGTATCGCCTCCTTCCTTCCCACGCGCGAATCGTTCGAAGAGCGCCAGAAATCGGAATTGAACAAATTCGGCGAGAAGTATGGGGTGAAGGTACCGGAGAGCCATATGATCACCCAGCTCCAGGAGCTGAAGAGGCTGGAGGAGGAGGGAAAGATGGAGTATCCCCTGGTGGTGAAGGGACGCTACTACGATGCCTGGATCGCCTCCTCGTTTGAGCAGGCCAGCAGCTATTTCTACAAGATCGTGGCCAAGTGGGGCTACCCGGTCATCCTGCAGCAGTTCATCGCCGGCACCGAGGTGAACGTCACCGCCCTGGGGGATGGCAACGGAAGATGCATCGGTGCCGTACCGATGCGCAAGCTGTACATAACCGACAAGGGGAAGGCCTGGTCGGGGATATCGCTGGAGGATGAGAAGCTACTGGATACTGCCCGCAGCCTGGTGGAGAAGAGCCGCTGGAGGGGAGGATGCGAGCTGGAGTTCATCAAGAGCAAGAAAGGGGAGTACTACCTGCTGGAGATGAACCCCCGTTTTCCGGCCTGGATCTACCTGGCCAACGGATGCGGGCAGAACCATCCCGATGCGTTGGTGAAGATGGCGTTGGGCGAGGAGGTGGAGCCCTTCACACGGTACGACAGTGGGAAGATGTTCATCCGCTACTCCTACGACATGGTTGTCGATATCGCGGCCTTCGAGAAGATCTCCACCACCGGCGAGATGTAACTCCCTACAGAAGGCAGTACAACCCACATCGGCATCATAATATTGAGAATCGACCTACAAACCGCCCTCAAGAAGGGGCAGAAACAGACAGAAGATGAAACCCGACTATGAACGTCCCGTCATTCAGAAACTAAACGCTGGCCTGCTGAACAAATTCGGCAGCAGAAGCCTGCAACAGCCTGTCAAGGAGATTGAGGGAGTACCGGTCAGCAGCCTGATGGAACAACATGGCTCTCCCCTGTTCGTGCTCAGTGAACGCACCATCCGGCAGACCTATCGACGGGCATTGCGCGCCTTCACCATGCGCTACCCGAAGGTGCAGTTTGCCTGGAGCTACAAAACC
This sequence comes from Proteiniphilum sp., assembly GCA_016839025.1. GTDB lineage: Bacteria > Bacteroidota > Bacteroidia > Bacteroidales > Dysgonomonadaceae > Proteiniphilum. Next base: position 7,780 of record JADLKK010000085.1, on the reverse strand, counting down.
AACTACCTGGATGCCATCTGCAACATCTTTCACCAGGAGGGAAGTTGGGCGGAGGTAGTATCAGGGTTTGAGTACCAGAAAGCAATCCGAAACGGGGTGCCGGGCAACCTGATCCTCTTCAATGGCCCCGACAAGAGCACGGAGGATCTGCGGCTGGCGGTCGACAACCGCTCGCTGATTCACCTCGACCATTTCGATGAGCTCTACACCCTGATCGAGATGCTGGAGGGTACCGGAAAAAGAGCCAGGGTGGCCATACGGGTCAACATGGATACCGGGGTCTATCCCCAGTGGGACCGGTTTGGATTCAACTATGAGTCGGGCGAAGCCTGGAACGCCATCATGAAGATCGTCACCCAGCCCAACCTGGAGCTGGAAGGATTGCACTGCCACATCGGCACCTACATGCTGACACCCTCCGCCTACGCAACAGCGGCGCAGAAGCTGTGCCAGCTGATGCAGACCACCGCCGGTAAAACAGGTGTCCGGGTGAAGTACCTTGACATGGGGGGCGGATTCTGCTCTTCCAACACCCTCAAGGGCACTTATCTCCAGGGGGCGGATGTGATCCCCTCCTTCGACGACTACGCAGAGGCGATCGTCAGCAGCATCATGCAGTTTGGCTTCCGCCCGGAAGAGCTGCCGCTGTTGATCCTCGAAACCGGCCGCGCACTGATCGACGAAGCCGGCTACCTGCTGGGGACGGTGCTGGCCTCAAAACGACTCTCCGACGGACGAAGATCCACCATCCTCGACATCGGTGTCAACATCCTCTTCACCTCCTTCTGGTACAACCACCGGATATCACCTGCCCAGGAGTTCACGCAGCACAACGAGGAGATGGCACTATACGGTCCCCTCTGCATGAACATCGACTGCATCCGGGAGAGCGTAAGCCTGCCGCTGTTGAAAAAGGGCGACCGGGTGGTGGTACACGAGGTGGGTGCCTACAACATGACGCAGTGGATGCAATTCATCACCCTCCGTCCCGCGGTGGTACTGATCGATACATCCGGGAGCGTCCAGACCATCCGGAAAAAAGAGACCCTGGAGAGCATCACCAGTCAGGAGATAGTGCCCGACCACCTGAAAGCGTGCAAGCTGTAAGGATCACCCATCAAACCTGAAGAGCCCATGGGAGTGTCGCTTCACCCCTTTGCCGTATTCCACCTGAACGGCATCATCAATAGCTACGGGCAGATCTTTTTCACCCGCAGCAAGCCCTACGGACTGATGCTGTTGCTGCTGAGCCTGCTCGATCTCCGCCTGGGAGCGGGTGGTCTGACGGCGGTGCTGCTGAGCAACCTGCTGGCACACCTGTTGGGATTTTCGAAGGAAAAGATCAATGAAGGTCTCTACGGCTTCAACGCCGTCTTCATCGGCATCAGCATGTGCTTCAAGTTTCACATCAACCTTCCCTTCCTGCTGCTCTTTCTCTTCGCCGTCATCCTCGGCTTCATGCTGAGCATATGGCTGGAGACCCTCTTCAACAAACAACGGCTCCCCATCCTCACCCTCCCCTTCGTGCTGACACTCTTCGTTGTCGACCTCTCCTACCAGGCTTTTACCCGGGTAATGCCGATCCTGCCGTTCGAGCGGGTCACCACCCTGCTGGCCGCACAGATGAAGCTCCCCTGGTACGACTGGGTACACAGCCTCGACCGCCTGCAACTGCCGCAGATGCTCTACTACTACCTCAGGACGATGGCATCGGTCTTCTTCAGTGACAGCATCCTGGTGGGAGCATTGCTGGTACTCGTGCTGCTGCTTCATTCCCGCATCAAATCGACTGTCGCCTTCCTTGGCTTCCTCTTTGCCTTTGTCACCAGCAAGTGGCTGGGGGTTGACCTGCGGATACTGACCCAGAACCTGGCAGGAGTGAATTACATCTTCTGGGGGATGGCCCTCGGCAGCTTCTTCCTGGTGCCCAATAGCTACAGCTACCTGCTGGTGATTGGTCTCACCCCGGTACTCTTTCTCATTTACACCGGCACCGAGCAGCTGATCACCGGGATCGGACTCTCCTCCTACACCCTCTCCTTCAGCCTGCTCTCCATCCTGTTGCTCTACATCCTCAGGCAACGCAGCAACAACCACTTTTTCATCTTCCCCTACATCCAGCACTACCACCCGGAGAAAACGGTGTACAAGTATGTCAACCACATGCATCGCTTCGGACAGGAACTGCTTTTCAAGTTACAACTTCCCTTCCTAGACCGGTGGATCGTGAGTCAGGGTTATGACGGGGGCATCACCCACCTGGGTCCCTGGAGCAAAGCACTCGATTTTGAGATCACCGATGAGCATGGGTCACCCTTTTCCGGAAACGGCAGCCGACGGGAGGAGTATTACTGCTACAACAAGCCGGTACTGGCACCGGCGGATGGTTATGTGAGCCTGGTCAGCAACATCACCGACGAAAATGAGATCGGGAACGTCGATAGGGAGAAGAACTGGGGAAACAGCATCATCATCAACCACCTCAACGGCCTCTACACACAAATGAGCCATCTGAAAAAGGAGAGCTTCAGGGTACGCACCGGCGACTACGTGAAGAAGGGGACGGTGGTCGCTGCCTGCGGCAACTCGGGACGCTCCCCGGTGCCACACCTTCATTTTCAGGTGCAGTTGACACCGGAGCTGGGAGCCGCCACTCATCCCTACCCTTTCGGATACTTCTTCACCCGGGAGGGAGAACATACCGTGTTGCATACCGGCGAAATCCCCCGTGAGGGCAGCAACCTCTTCATGTTACCTCCCATGGCACTCGCCCTCGATGCCCTGTCGGCAAAGCCAGGACGCCTGCTGCGGGTGAGCCGTGGAGAGGAGAGCTGGGAGTGGCTGATCGCCACCGACGCCTACAACAAAAGCTACATCCGTTGCACAAAGAGCCGATCGAGAGCCTATTTCGAAAACGACGGAACGATGTTTTACTTCACCGACTTTGAGGGAAGAAAGTCCTCCCCTCTCTACCCCTTCTACCAAAGCTGCTTCAAGCTCTTGCTCAGTGCGGGAAGAGGAATTGAGGTGAGCGACCGCATGCCGCTCACCTACGAACATCCCACCGGCACCCGGTGGTTGCAGGATCTTTTTGCACCCTTCGTACTCTTTACAAACATCCGTTACCGGTCACTGCTGGCAGAGACCGACAACATCCACTACCCGGGGGTAATCATCTACCACACCGAGACCATATCCTCCCTACTCGGCATCTGGCACCAACAGAGGAAAACAACGGTAACCATCACCCCACGGAGGATTCTGATTCAAACCCAAAACCAACCGTTATGCATCGAATGGGATTAACCTTACTGCTCTGCTGGCTGGCAGCCACGATGCTGGCCGCACAGGATTCGTTGCTGGTCAGGCAGATTGACAGCACCACCTACCGGCAATACCTCGATGGTGATTACCGGTCGCTAACCGAGACGAGCCGTGCTGCACGTGGACAGGGAGTCACCTTCTACTACCTGGACTACCGCACGGCGATAGCCTACGACGCCCTAAAGAACCATGCGGCCGCCGCCGCCTTCTACGAGCGGGCGCTGGCAGAGACACCCGACGACGCCCTCCTGCAGGAGAGCCTCTACTACGCCCTCCTGCTGAGCGGTCAACAGGATAGGGCACGGCTCCTGGCTGCATCATTCGCTCCCCACGTCCAGGCGGTCACCGGCTACCAGACCGCGGCGGTAGACAAAATCACCCTTGCCGGTGGCTATCTGATAAACGAAAACAATCCCTCCATCAGTACCGGCAGCAGCTTTGACTCGCTCAACCAGTATGGTGATATGGCCTTCACCAGCCTCGGCATCAACTTCAACCTCTCACTTCGCTCCCGGCTGAAGCTGGGATACCAGTTCTACAACACCCGGTTTCAGCGCTCTGCAGGAGGGCTGCTCTTGCGTGAGGAGCAGCTCGCACAGCACCAGCTGGCGGCTGCACTGGAGTTTTTCACACCCGGTAGCATCACCTGGGGCTTCGCGGGAGGGTATTACAACATTGAACGAAACGATGTGGGTAGCAGCCACAACTACTCGCTGACCGCTTTTCTCGGAAAACGGTTTCACTACACCCTTCCGGAGATCGCCCTCTCCTGGTCCGATTTTGGCGGCATCAGCCAGTACCAGGCAAGGGGGTCGATCACCTACTACCCCCTTGGGAACCTCAACCTATATGGCATCACCGCCGCCGCCCTGATTCAGACCCCGAAGGGGTGGACCACCCGTCAATATCTCTTCTCCCAACAGTTGGGCTTCCGGCTTTTCGGCCAATTGTGGGTCGACACTGGTATCAGTTTCGGCAACCACCTCAACTACATCAGCGACCACTCCTTCACCGTCTACGACACCTACGACCCGGTGATGGCGACAGCCAGTCTCACCCTCTCCTGGTACGCCCGGCGAACAACCTGGAGTAGCGGCTACGGGTGGCAGAAAAAAGAGGGTTACGCCTGGTCGGCAACCAATTACAACAAATACCGGTACAACAATCACCTGATAAATATCGCATGGTCATGGAACTTTTGAAACAGAAGGGGATGCTGCTCATCCTGCTATTGGTACTATCCATCGCCGCAGAAGCTCAGATCAATCCCTCGCAAATCTTCGCCGAAAGCTATCGCCACGAATCGGCTGGCGATTACGAGAAGGCGATCAGTGAGCTCAACAACCTGAACGGCTATGACTACCACAAGTCGCTACGCCTTGGATGGCTTTACTATCTCTCCCGAAATTATGAAACCAGCAAGCGCTTCTACCGACAGGCAGTCAGCCTGACTCCCTCTTCCGTTGAAGCACTGCTGGGACTCTGCTACCCGCTGGAAGCGGAGAAGAACGGAGAAGAGCTGGAGAAGGTCTACAAGCAAATCCTGCGCCTCGACAGTATGAACTCGAAAATCAACTACGCACTGGGAAATATCTACTACTACCGGAAGGATTTCACACAGGCGGAGCCCTATTTCGATAAGGTGCACCAAATGTATCCCTTCGACTACTATTCCACGTTGATGTGCGGCTGGACCAAGTACTTCCTGGATAAGAAGAACGAGGCGAAACGTCTCTTTCAGATTGTGCTGATCATCTCACCCGGTGATCCGTCGGCAAAAGAGGGCCTGGAGCTTTTGAAATAAAAGAGAATACTAGCCGATACGGAGTTTTGGATATTGTGTTTTAGCTGATTCTGAAAAGAGAAAATAATGCAACAAACTCAGGCACAAACCGTGTGAATGAAAAGATAAACCAATGCTGCCAGTCCGGCCCCTGCAATGGGTCCAAAGACAGGGATCCAGGCATATTCCCAATCATTGGCATCTTTGCTCTTGAGGGGAATAAGAGCATGCACTATTCGTGGCCCCAGGTCACGTGCAGGATTAATGGCGTATCCGGTAGTTCCCCCCAAACTAAGTCCAATTGAAAAAACCACCAGTGCAACCGGTAATGCTCCCAATGATCCCAGCCCCACCTTGGTACTCCCCAAATACTCGTATTGCAGTTGCGGGAGAGAGATCAGCAACACAGATATAATCAGCACAAATGTCCCGACGCACTCGGAGAAAAAATTGTTCCGGTAATTTCTGATGGCCGGGTCGGTGCAAAAACAGGCCTTTTTGATACCGGGAGTGGTTGTGATGTTGAAATGCTCTTTGAAAAAGATATAAACCGTAAACGCGCCCAGCATCGCCCCCAGCATTTGAGCCAGAATGAACGGAACTACTTTCACCCACTCAAACAATCCACTGAATGCCAACCCGAGGGTTACAGCCGGGTTGATATGCGCCCCACTGATATCCGCGGTAAGCAAAACCGCAACAAACACGGCCAGTGCCCACCCTGTTGTGATGACAATCCATCCACTTCCATGACTTTTGGTTTGGTTGAGATTCACATTGGCAACGGTACCATTACCCAGCAAAATCAACACAAATGTTCCGAAAAATTCTCCTAAAAACTCACTCATATTTGTACAATGTTACTCATCCGCAAACTGGTGCGACACAACAGATACCCAAACGGTTGCCACACCACCTATAATTCTCTATTAGCCTGCCGTATTGACTTATCTTACAGGCTGATCAAACCGGATTGTTCCAGTTTTTGGAGCGTTCGATGGCTTTCTTCCAATTGGCGATTGTCTGTTCAATTTCAGATTCTTTTACCCGGGGAATAAATTTTCGATCTACCTGCCATTGCTCTTTTAGTTCATCGATATCTCTCCAGTAGCCAACGGCCAGTCCGGCGAAATAGGCTGCACCTAGCGCCGTTGTTTCAGTGATTTTTGGCCGGACAACATTTCGTCCGATGGCATCGGCCTGGATTTGCATCAAGAGGTTATTCACTGCAGCCCCTCCGTCCACACGCAACTCACTGAGTTCGATCCCCGAATCGGATACCATTGTCTCTATCACTTCCATTGAACGGAAAGCAATGGCTTCGAGGGCTGCCCTGGCGATATGAGCTTTCCCTGTACCACGGGTGAGCCCAATGATTGTCCCGGTGGCATATTGATCCCAGTGCGGGGCACCCAAACCGACAAATCCCTGCACGAATGTAACACCACCGTTGTTTTCCACTTCGCTTGCCAAAGTTTCAATTTCTGAAGAGGAGCGGATGATTCCCAACTGGTCACGTAACCATTGTACTACAGCGCCACCAATGAAAATACTGCCTTCCAGCGCATAGGTCACCTCATGGCCAATTTGCCAGCCTATGGTGGTCAGCAGTTTGTTTTTCGAAACGACCGGTTTCTCTCTCGTATTCATCACCACAAAACAACCGGTTCCATAGGTATTCTTAACCATCCCTTTTTCGGTACACATCTGTCCGAAGAGAGCAGCCTGCTGGTCACCCGCAATACCGGCTATGGGTATTGCACTTCCAAAGCAACCAGCCTCAGTAAAGCCATATAACTGACTACTGGGTTTAACCTCGGGAAGCATCTCAGCCGGGATGTCGAAAAGTGACAAAAGACCGGTGTCCCACTGTAAGGTGTGGATATTGAAAAGGAGTGTCCTGCTTGCGTTTGTGACATCTGTAATGTGCAGCTTCCCACCGGTAAGATTCCATACCAGCCAACTGTCAACAGTACCAAATAACAGTTTCCCTGCCTTTGCTTTCTGTTGTGCACCCTCCACATGATCGAGGATCCACCTGATTTTTGTAGCCGAGAAATAGGCATCGATGATCAACCCGGTTTTATCGGTGATGGTTTTCTCCAGACCTCTCTTTTTGAGCTCATTGCAAAAACCCGCAGTGCGCCGGTCTTGCCAAACGATGGCATTGTAAACAGGCACACCGGTCTCCCGATCCCAGACAATGGTGGTTTCGCGTTGATTGGTGATTCCGATCCCCGCTATTTGTGAGGGTCTCACATTGTACTGTTGCATTACATTACGAGCAACCTGCAGCAATGTTTCCCAGATCAAACGGGGGTCATGTTCTACCCAAGCCGATTGCGGGAAAATCTGGTCGAACTCTTTTTGTGCGGACCCCACAATTTTACCCGAATGGTCAAACAGGATGGCCCGATTGCTGGTCGTCCCGGAGTCGAGTGAAAGGATATACTTCTCCATTACAATCTCTATTATGAATCAAGACAAATAATCGGAGACAATGATAGAAATTAATTTTGAGATTTCACATACATCTCAATCTTTATTTCACTATCAGCAATCCTATGCCCTAGTTGGATCTCCAAATTTTCCGGGTTTTTCGAGTTGAACACCTGTTATCTGTTTGTTGAGAGGTTTGTTTTGCCACTTTGCCCGACTAGAGCTCGACCCAAA
>JADLKK010000084.1 GCA_016839025.1 Proteiniphilum sp. | reverse complement strand
GAACACCACCCAAAGCCCCCACATGGAGCCTGTTTCATCGGCAGGGAACAGATCCTTCAGTCGTATGATCCTCCTACCCCATTGCTTACTTTTCGATAACCTGCACACAAATACCAAAAAAATCACTACTTTTGCAGTTTGAATGTTCACTTGACTGAAGTGATGCATGCATCGCGTTGGCATCATCCGGAAGAGAGGGCGCACTGCTCGTTTAGCTTAACAAAAAAAGTTCATTTAAACAATGATAAACAGGAATTTAATTCGCATCCGGATTGTACAGATTGTCTATTCATGGTACCAAAACAGGAATAAGGATTTGCGCAGTGCGGAAAAAGAGTTACTCTTCGGGCTGCAGAAATCATATGATCTCTACTTCTATCTGCTCTCGCTGATGGTGGAGCTGACCAAAGCATATGAAAACAGGGTGGAGACAAAGAAAAACAAGCATCTCCCCTCCTGGGAAGACCTCAATCCCAATACCCACCTGATTCAGAACAAATTCATACAGCAGCTTTCCGGGAACAGGCAATTGCAGAAATATTTTGCAGAGCGCCCCATCATTTGGGATGCCGACACATCTTTTCTGAAGAACCTGCTCGATACCATATTGGATTCAGAAACCTACAAGACCTATACAGAAATAGCATTACCCTCCTATGAAGAGGATCGCGAGTTCTGGAGGAAGTGTTTCAAGCAGTTCATCTACCTCAACGAAGAGCTCGACGAGATACTGGAAGATGAGTGCATCTACTGGAATGACGATGTGGAGATTGTCCAGAGCTTTGTTTTGAAAACCATCAAGAAGTTTTCTGAGGATAAGGGTGAGGAGCAACCGCTGCTCCCGATGTTCAAGGATGAAGAGGACAGGGAATTCGCATTGAAATTGCTGCACAACACCATCCTGAATGAAAAAACATATCGGGCGCTTATTGAGAAGCATACCGAGAAATGGGATTTCGAGCGGATCGCCTTCATGGATCTCATCATTATGCAGGTAGCTCTTTCAGAGATCCTTACCTTTGAGTCAATACCCACCAGCGTATCACTGAATGAGTACATTGAAATCGCCAAATCCTACAGCACACCCAAAAGCAGTATATTTATCAACGGCATCTTGGATGCGATTGTGCAGGAAATTAAAGAAGAAAATCGTATTTTTAAAAATTAATTCACACACTAAAAACATTTCGTATGAATATTTTACTACAAGCAGCACAGGGCGGAGGCATGTCGGGCATGGGAGGCACACTGTTTATGATGGTGGCTATTATTGCCGTATTCTATTTCTTCATGATCCGTCCCCAGCAGAAGAAACAGAAAGAGCTGCAAAAGAGCCGCGAAGCAATGAAGGTAGGAGACAAGGTCGTCACTTCCGGTGGCATCCATGGCAGAATCAAAGAGGTCGGTGACACCTGGTTTTTGGTTGAGGTGGCTGACGGAGTGAGAATGAAATTCGAGAAAGCCTCTGTCTTTGCCTCGACGGCTGATGTAACAACACCCTAAAGCTTTTCCGGGTCATGGAGATAAAAGCCTTCGTCGAGAAATGGAAACCCGAGGCGGCAGCCTTTTTTTCCACCTTCCCGTGGAAAAACAGCCTCTTCTTTCTGTTTTTCTTTCTGTTGGCTTTCATCTTCTGGTTGATGCTCTTCTTCCAGAAAGAGAACGTAGAGGGTACCTATCGCATTCCCTTGAAATATGTCAATGTCCCGGAAGATGTGGTTTTTGACCATCCTCTCCCCGAATATCTGGAGGTGAGTATCACCGATAACGGGGCTGCTGTCTTCCGGCTCGATATTAGCAAAAAAGACTCGCTGGAGATCAACGTAACAGAGTTTACGGAGGGAGGCAACAGCAGCCTGCAGGGTGATCAGTATCGCCAGTTAATCCGCTCGCGCCTTTTCACCAGCACCAACATCAGAGGATACTATCCGATGAGCATCAATCTCTCTACCTCAAAGTTGCAAAGGAAAGAGCTGAAGGTTGCTTTTGATGGGGAGATTACCACCAGCAGGGCCAACCTGGTTGCCGACAGCGTCTCCTTTCTGCCGGAAAGTGTCACCGCTTATGGTTCCCGCGAGTCGCTTAACAAGCTGGAGAAAGCCACCACCGAGTATACTGTCTTCAAAAACGTGAAGGCCACCTCCCAGCTGCCCGTTGCCATCAACCAGGTGGAAGGTGTCAAGTTTGTACCTGATGAGGTAGAGATTTTTATCCCGGTGAAAGAGTACACGGAACGAACCTTCGAAGTCCCCATTACGGCAACCGGGCTGCCAGGAAGGCTGGATGTGAAATTCTTCCCCTCGCGTGTCAGCGTCTCTTTTTCGGTAACCCTGGAAGAATATCGAAAGATTGCACCCGAGGATTTCGAGATCAGGCTGAATTACCGCACGTTCCATCAGAACGAAGATGGAAGGGTGGAGCTGCAGCTGAGCAAAAGTCCCGCTGCAGCACAGAATATCCGCATCTCTCCCTCATCGGTCGAGTTTCTATTTGAAAGCAAGGGTGGAGAATGATGAAGGCAGGCATCACCGGAGGTATCGGGAGCGGCAAATCGGTCGTCAGTGAACTGTTTCGAATGCGGGGCATACCGGTATATGACGCCGACAGGGAAGCCAAACAGCTAAACGATCATTCCCCTCTCATACGTGAACAGCTCACAGCACGCTTCGGGAAGGAGCTTTATGCGGACGGTAACCTTAACCGCTCCCTGTTGGCTACACTTATGTTCCAAGACAAGCAACGTGTGGCTGCTGTCAACGCCATCGTCCATCCGATACTGGCCCAATCCTTCCTGGAGTGGTGCAGCCGCCACCGGGGAGACAAGTTGGTAATGATCGATGCGGCATTGCTCTTCGAAGCTGGATTTGCGAGCTACCTTGACAGGGTGATCACTGTCTATGCACCGGTAGAGATTCGGTTGGAAAGAGTCATCAAGCGTGATCACACCTGCAGGGAAGCAGTGCAAGAGCGAATGAAACATCAGATGCCGGAAGAGGAGAAAATGAGGCAATCCGATTTTGTCATTCACAACGACGGAAGCCAGTCGCTTATCCGTCAGTCAGCAGCTATTCTGGAGCAACTCCTTCAGTTGTAAAACGAAAGGGGGCAACCCGCGTCCTACCTTTTTTACCTCAGTCAATAGTGTAAGATGACCGAAGATCCACTGATCAGAAAACTATCCCAACTGTTTCCGAAAGAGCAGCTTCATACCGATCCGCTTTCATGCCTGACAAAAGGAACGGATGCGGGTCTTTACCGCCTTATCCCCAAAGCCGTGGTTACGGTCAACTCAGAAGAAGAGGTGATCCGGCTGTTGCGGTTCTGTCACCGGGAGAAAAAAGCTGTTACCTTCAGGGCGGCAGGCACCAGCCTGAGTGGTCAAACCATCAGCGACTCAATTCTGGTAGAGACTGGTCGCGGCTTCACTTTTTCAACCATCAGAGACAAGGGGGAAACGGCCACTTTTGGCTGCAGCGTGAAAGGCAGTGTCGCAAACAGACAGCTGGCTCCCTTTTCACGCAGATTGGGACCTAAGCCTGCTTCAATAAATGCCGCGAAGATTGGTGGCATCATCGCCAACAATGCCAGCGGATCAAGCTACGGCATTCTCCACAACAGCTACCACACCCTGAAATCGATGCGAATAATCCTATCTGACGGCACCCTTCTCGATACCGCCGACAGGGTGAGTCGCAGCGATTTTCTCGCCTCACACCGGGAGCTCTGCGATGAGTTGCTTCGTCTGCGGGAGGCAACGACCAGCAAGCCGGAAATACGAAACCGTATCATCCGCAAGTTCGAGCTGAAAAACACCTGCGGGTATGGTGTGAATGCGCTGATCGACTTCGAAGATCCTGTCGACATACTGCAACACCTGATGGTCGGATCGGAAGGAACCCTCGGCTTCATATCGCAGGCAACCTTCGAGACAGTGCATGATGCTCGCCTAAAAGCAACAGCGCTGGTTTACTTCGCCAACCTGCAGGATGTATCTGACACGATTCTACCGTTACGCAGTTGCAGCGTATCTGCTGCCGAGCTGATGGATCGCAACGCCTTGCGAGCCGTAGAGAAGCGGGAGGGAATGCCCGCGGAGCTGATAGGATTACCGGAAGGAGCTGCGGCCCTGTTGATCGATACCGCAGCAGACGACCAAGACACCCTGGATGAGCAGATTCGGGAGATTGAGAAGAAGCTGGCACATATTCCCACACTCTCACCCATCATCTTCACAAGAGACAGCAGCCTCTACAACCGTTACTGGGATGTACGCAACGGCCTTTTCACCTCGGCGGCTGCGACACGACCACCACACACCGCCTGCATCATTGAGGATGTGGCCTTTCGCGGTGAAATCCTGGGGAGTGCCTTGGAAGATTTGCATCACCTGCTGGTGCGGAGAGGGTATGAGGATGCAGTGATGTGGGGGCATCTGCTCGATGGCAATGTGCATTTCACGGTCTTCCCAGACATCAACAACCCCGAAGGAGTGAACCGCTACGCCCGGTTCATGGAGGAGCTGTGCGAACTGGTAGCGGTGAAGCACGAGGGAAGCCTCAAGGCGGAACATGGTACAGGCAGGAACATGGCTCCTTTCGTAGAGAAGGAGTGGGGCAGTGAGATCTATGCCATCATGAAGCAGATCAAACAACTGCTCGATCCGTCAGGTTTGCTCAATCCGGGTGTGGTAATCAACGAGGATCCACAGGTGCTGGTGCAAAACCTGAAACGGATACCTGCTGCTCATCCTCTCATCGATAAATGCATCGAGTGTGGCTTCTGTGAGTCCAGCTGTCCCTCCAGGGATCTCACTCTCACGCCTCGACAGAGGATTGTTGCCTATCGTCATCTTGCAGAAAGTGAGGCAACCGTCGGCAAGGGTGAGATCACAGCGGCCGCGTTGCGGGTTATCTCTTACCCATTAGAGGAGACCTGCGCCACCGACGGATTGTGCAGGATCGCTTGTCCCGTGGGAATCGACACGGGTCTATTAATCAAGGAGCTGCGCTGGAGGCAGCAGGGGAAAGTTGCCAATGCTGTTGCCAGCTACATCGCCGCACACATGGATGGGGTTACAGCACTGCTGAGATGGATACTGCCACTGCCTCATGCCCTGGCAAGGGTTACCGGTTACAACCTTCCGGAGAGGATCATGAGGGGTCTATTCAGGGTGGGTGATGGTCTTATCCCCCTCTGGACCCGACACACCCCGTCGGGGAGCAGGCGTATCACCAGCAGCCATTACCCGGCGTCCCAGGCCGGCGCACCCCATGTAGTTTACTTTCCTGCCTGTATCTCCCGCTCCATGGGAGCTCCATCTCCCGGGTATACAGAAAAGGCCGATCTTCCCGCAACAATGCTCTCATTGCTACACAAGGGAGGCTACAGCGTGATCCTTCCAGCGGAACGGGAAAGGCTCTGCTGCGGGATGGCCTTTAACAGCAAGGGGTTCCGGAAACAGGCACGCATCAAGGAACAGGAACTGAACGAGGCTTTGCTGAAAGCCAGCAATAACGGGGAATTTCCCATTGTCTGCGACATGAGTCCCTGTTTGTTGCATATGCGCGAAACCCTTGACCCGCGTCTAAAGCTTTACGACCAGGTCACCTTTATCCATGATTTTCTGCTTGAGCGGTTGCAGCTGGTAAAACTACCGGTTACCGTTGCCCTGCATGTTACCTGCAGCTCAACGAAAATGCAGCTCTCCGACCAGATGGTGAAGGTGGCTTCGCTCTGTGCCGAGAAGGTGGTTGTTCCGGAGGATGTGGGTTGTTGTGGTTGGGCAGGTGACAGAGGCTTTTTCTATCCTGAGCTGAACCGTTCCGCACTGGGATCACTGAAGCAGGGTATCAAAGAGGCTACCGAGGGCTACTCCAACAGCCGCACCTGTGAAATCGGGCTCACCATGCAAAGCGGCATCACCTATCAATCGATTGTATACCTGGTGGATAGGGCTTCCACAGGGTCCGCTCACTTCATCTGGTCGAATCCTTTTCCATAGACCCCCACCACGTTGCTTTGCGAGATAAAGGCGTTCTCATCGATCCGTTTCACCAACCGGAAGATGGATGTCGATTCGGCCTTGCGTGCCAGGATGATCAGCACCTTCTGCGGCTGCTGAGAGTACCAGCCGGTGCCCTCCAGCACCGTACAGCCACGGTTCAGCTCGGAATTGACATGCGAGGCGATCTCATTGTAGCGGGTGGAGAAAATAATGAACTGCACCGATTGGCGGGCCCCGTTGATCACCAGATCTACGGTGTAGTACATCACCGAGACCACAATCAGTCCATAGATGATTTTTTCAAAACTCTGAAACAGCAGGTAGGAGCTGCTCACGATGATCAGGTCAATGTATAGCAGACCCCGCCCCATGCTGATGTAGCGATACTTGGTGATGATGGCACCCAGGATATCGGTACCCCCGGTGCTGGCGTTGCGGGTATAGACCAGGCCTAGGCCGGTACCGCTACACACGGCACCAATGACACTGGCAATCAGCGGATCGGCATGAACGATCGCATCGGTGATCAGGTTTTCTGCCACCCCCATCAACAAAGTGAGACCTACTACACCATAAAGTGCTTTGAAGACATAGCCTTTACCCAGAACAAACCAGGCCACCACCATCATGATACCGTTCCCCAGAAGGAAGGTCATAAAAACCGGTAGCCCGAAGGCATACTTGAAGAGCAGTCCCACACCCCCCAGGCCCCCTACCACGATCTCGTTGGGCATGATGAAACCGGTGAAGCCAACGGCAAAAAGCATGATCCCTACCGTGATCACCAGGTAGTCCTTCCAGTAGAACGATTTGAGATAGCGAACCTCTCTGTTCATAAAGGTTTGAATAAAGGTATATTGTATCCGCTCAGGAGGTTGTAGCCATTAAATCACCACATTGACGATCTTTTGTGGCACGATGATCACCTTCTTTGGCGTTTTCCCTTCCAGCCACTTCTGCGAGCCGGGATGAGAAAGCACTGTTTTTTCAATCTCCTCACGGGTGGCATCGGCTGCAAACTCAATCACGAAGCGCGACTTACCGTTAAAGGAGATGGCATAGGAAAAAGCATCCTCTTTCAGGTACTCTTCGTTCCAGGCAGGCCAGGCAGCATCGCAGACAGAGGTCTCATGGCCCAGGGCGTGCCATAGCTCCTCCGCTATGTGAGGAGCAAAAGGAGCCAGACAGATTACCAGTTTTCCGAGCACTTTTCGGTTCCGGCACTTCATCGCCGTCAGCTCGTTGGCGCAGATCATAAAGGCGGAAACAGAGGTGTTGAAGGAGAACTGTTCGATGTCGGAGCTTACTTTCCTGATCAGCTTGTGCAGTGATTTGAGCGCCTCCCGTGAGGGTTCCTCATCGGTGACGGCAAGGGTTTCATCCCGATAGAAAAGGCCCCACACCTTGCGCAGGAAGCGATGCACACCGTCGATACCGTTGGTATCCCAGGGTTTGGACTGTTCCAGTGGCCCGAGGAACATCTCATAGAGCCGTAGGGTGTCGGCTCCATAACGGCTCACGATGTCATCGGGGTTCACCACGTTGAACATCGATTTCGACATCTTCTCCACGGCCCACCCGCAGATATATTTCCCATCCTCCAGGATGAACTCGGCGGTTTTATATTCCGGGTTCCAGTTGCGGAACGCCTCGAGGTCGAGGATGTCGTTGTGTACCATGTTCACATCCACATGAATGGGTGTCACCTCATACTCATCCTTCAGGTTCAGCGATACGAAGCGATTGCTCCCCTTGATGCGGTATACAAAGTTGCTGCGTCCCTGTATCATCCCCTGGTTGACCAGTTTTTTGAAGGGTTCCTCCTCACAGGCTACCCCGATATCGAAGAGGAACTTGTTCCAGAAACGGCTATAGACCAGATGCCCCGTGGCATGTTCGGTTCCCCCTATGTAGAGATCCACATTGCGCCAGTAGGTGTTGGCCTGCTCCGACACCAGTGCCCCATCGTTGTGCGGATCCATGTAGCGGAGATAATAGGCCGATGAGCCGGCGAAGCCGGGCATGGTATTCAATTCGAGGGGATACCCTTCGGCAGTCTTCCAATTGCTGGCCCGTCCCAAGGGCGGTTCGCCCGTCTCGGTGGGCAGGAACTTATCTACCTCCGGCAGCTCCAGTGGCAGCTGCTCTTCCGGCAGCGTATAGGGCATCCCCTCTTTGTAGTAGATGGGGAAAGGCTCACCCCAGTAGCGCTGGCGGGAGAAGATGGCATCGCGCAGGCGATAATTGACCTTGCGGTAACCGAGACCCTGTTGCTCAACCGCATCAATGGCAGCGGGAATGGCCTCCTTCACCGTGAGCCCGTTGAGGAAGTCGGAATTGGCCATCACCCCTTCCTTGGCATCGAAGCTCTCCTCGGAGACATCGCATCCTTCAATGAGCGGGACGATGGGCAGGTTGAAATGCCTGGCAAAGGCATAGTCTCGGCTGTCGTGAGCCGGCACCGCCATGATGGCACCGGTACCGTAGCCGGCCAACACATAGTCGGAGATCCAGATAGGCAGGGGTTCACCCGTAAAGGGGTGGGTGGCATAAGAACCTGAAAAGACACCGCTCACCGACCGGTCTGCAATACGCTCCCGTTCAGTTTTTTTCCCGGTTTTCCTGATATACTGCTTCACCGCATCGCGCTGCTCAGGGGTGGTGAGTTGTTCCACCAGTTCGCTCTCGGGCGCCAGCACCATGAAAGTGACACCGAAGATGGTGTCGGCACGCGTGGTGAAGATATCGAAGGTGACACCGCTGGTGGTGGAGAAATGCATCACGGCACCCTCGCTACGACCAATCCAGTTGCGCTGTGTCTCCTTGAGCGAGTCGCTCCACGCCACCTGCTCCAATCCCTCCAGCAGACGGGGTGCGTAGGCTGACACCCGCAGGCACCACTGTCGCATCTTCTTCTGCTCCACGGGATACCCCCCGCGGATAGAGAGACCCTCGCTTACCTCATCGTTGGCCAGCACGGTGCCCAGTTGAGGGCACCAGTTAACCATGGTATCACCCAAGTAGGCGATGCGGTAGTTCATCAGCATCTGTTGCTGTTCTTTATCCCCCATGTCGTTCCACTCTGCCGCACTGAAGCTGATCGGTTCGCTGCAGGCCAGGTCCAATCCCCCAGTACCCTGTTGTGAAAAAATCTCCACCAACTCGGTAATAGGACGTGCCTGCCGTGCCTGGTTGCAGTAATAGGAGTGAAACATGCGGATAAAGGCCCACTGGGTCCACTTGTAGTAAGCGGGGTCGCAGGTGCGAACCTCCCGGTTCCAGTCGTAGGAGAAACCAATCTTGTCGAGTTGTTCCCGATAGCGGGCGATATTTTGCTCGGTGGTGACAGCCGGATGCTGTCCGGTTTGGATGGCATACTGTTCTGCGGGGAGCCCATAGGCATCATAACCCATGGGATGCAACACGTTGAAGCCCTGCAAACGCTTGTAACGGGAGAAGATATCGGATGCGATGTAACCCAGCGGATGTCCTACATGAAGCCCGGCACCCGAGGGATAGGGAAACATATCCAGTACATAGAACTTGGGTCTGGTAGTATCTTCCGTCACCTTGTAAATCTCATGGTCAGCCCAGTACTTCTGCCACCGCTTTTCTATTTCTCCGAAATTGTAATCCATTCCTTACCATATTAAAAAACGGTGCAAAGATAACAAATAAGTTCCTAAGTAGACCCATTCCACGGAACCCATTTGGCTT
>JADLKK010000083.1 GCA_016839025.1 Proteiniphilum sp. | reverse complement strand
TGGGGTATGGTGTCTACGAGATCGACGGCTCGGAAGTGAACTGGTACTTCAAGAGCGTGGGAGAGGACCGCGATCATCAGATGAGGGTCTATGCTCCCAACACCACCAGCATGTATGACAAGGACGTGGTAGCCAATATCTGGAACTGGGACAAAAACTGGGAGGTTAAATGGCAGGAGGATGGTGTCGAAATGGGAACGATGACCCGCTTCGAGGGGCTCGACCCGGAAGTAGAGAAGGCTTACAGCGACAAGGAGAAGCTTGAGTTCAGCTGGATAGCCCCCGAGCTGACCGATCATCTCTTCCGTGCCACACCGCGGAGGGATGATTCGAAAATCACCGTCACGGCAGCAGATCCCTTTGGCAGGGTCTATGAGGAAACGATCTCACGGTGATCACGATAGATAATATGGTTTGACAAAAGAAATGACCTGGAAGATGATTCACGGTAAAAACAAGACAGGGCTACTACTGCTGTTGTTGCTCTTCAGCTGCTCTACGCAGGGTGATGATGACACCAGCGATGGAAAACAACGCGCCATCCCCAACATGGTGGCCATCTATTAAAAGCAGAACCAACAGAAACAATCATAACATTGACCGAAATGCATACAGAAAGAAACAACCGTCGCGATTTCATCAAGAAAGCTGCACTCGCGAGTGCTTCTATCGCCGCCACCTCCGGACTGGCAGCTTGTACCGGCAACGAGCGAGAGGGTAGCACCACCATTTCACCCGGTTCGGTACGTAAGGATGAGTCTCTGAAGAGCACGCTGATCGTACCCCGGAACAACGGCCTGCAGATCACCGGCGCTTTCCTCGATGAGATATCTCATGACATTCCTCACCAGAACTGGGGAGAAGCGGAATGGGACCTTGATTTTCAGTACATGAAAGCCATCGGGATTGACACAGTGATCATGATCCGGTCAGGGTACAAGAAATTCATCACCTATCCCTCCAAATACCTGCTCGAGAAAGGATGCTACATGCCCTCGGTAGACCTGCTTGACCTCTTCCTCCGCCTTGCCGAGAAACATGGCATGAGGTTTTACTTCGGCCTCTACGACTCTGGCCACTACTGGGCCACCGGTGACATGAGCCATGAGATCGAGGACAACCGCTTCGTGATTGATGAGGTGTGGAAAAACTATGGGGAGAAATACAAGAGCTTCGGGGGCTGGTATGTAAGCGGTGAGATTAGCCGTGCCACCAAGGGTGCTATCGGAGCATTTCATGCCATGGGGAAGCAGTGCAAGGAGGTATCGGGCGGTCTGCCCACCTTCATCTCACCCTGGATCGATGGCAAGAAAGCGGTCGCGGCCAGTGGCGCCTCTCTTTCGAAAGATGAGGCGGTGTCGGTGCAGCAACATGAGAAAGAGTGGGACGAGATTTTTGCCGGCATCCATGAGGTGGTAGATGCCGTCGCCTTCCAGGACGGACACATCGACTACAACGAACTGGATGCCTTTTTCGAGGTGAACAAGAAGCTGGCAGACCGCTACGGTATGGAGTGCTGGACCAATGCCGAGACATTTGACCGGGATATGCCGATCAAGTTTCTCCCCATCAAGTTCGATAAGCTGCGCCTCAAGCTGGAGGCAGCCAAGCGGGCCAACTACGTGAAGGCAATCACCTTCGAGTTCTCCCACTTCATGAGCCCACAGTCGGCCTACCTCCAGGCAGGCAACCTCTACAACCGTTACAGGGAATATTTCAATCTTTAAGAAACCCGGCACAATGCAGAAAACGAACAACATCCTTTATGTCTCTTTCCTATCGGTGGTAGCCGCGCTGGGCGGCTTTCTTTTCGGCTATGACACGGCCGTTATCTCCGGCACCGTTTCACAGGTGTCCGCACAGTTCCAGCTCACCACCCTGCAAAGCGGATGGTACGTGGGGTGTGCACTGGTGGGCTCCATCGCCGGAGTGATCTTTGCCGGGGCGCTGAGCGACCGCTTTGGCCGGAAAAGAACCATGATCCTCTCTGCCATCCTTTTCACTATTTCGGCTGCAGGCTGTGCCATCTCGGGGAACCTGGACCAACTGGTCATCTACCGCATCGTCGGAGGGATCGGCATTGGCATCGTCTCGATCGTCTGCCCCCTTTATATCTCAGAGGTATCACCTGCCTCCCACCGGGGACGGATGGTCTCCCTCTATCAGCTGGCGGTCACCGTCGGCTTCCTGGGCGCCTACCTGATGAACTACTACCTGCTGGAACAGTCGGCTGGATTCAGCTCCTCCAACCCCCTGTTGACGAAGATCTTCGGAACGGAGATATGGAGAGGCATGCTGGGTGCCGAAACCCTGCCGGCACTGCTCTTTTTCTCCGTGATCTTCTTCATCCCGGAAAGCCCGCGTTGGCTCATCGTCAAAAGGCGGGAGGAAGATGCAGCCCTCATCTTCTCCAGAATTTACGGGCATAGCACAGTGGTGGAAAGCCAGATAAGTGACACGCGAGCCATGCTCCATACGGAAGGAAAATCAGACCGTAAGCTGCTTTTCACCCCGGGTATCCTCCGTGCCGTGCTGATCGGCTCCGCGATAGCAATCCTGGGACAATTCATGGGTGTGAACGCCGTGCTCTACTACGGACCCTCCATCTTTGAAACGAGCGGTCTCTCCAGTGGTGATTCGCTCTTCTACCAGTCCCTGATCGGGCTGGTGAACATGGGTACGACGGTGCTGGCGCTGCTCATCATCGACAAGGTGGGGCGCAAGAAGCTGGTATACACCGGCGTGACCGGCATGATCCTCTCCCTCCTCCTGATCGGGCTCTATTTCCTCAAGGGTGAGGCCTGGGGGATGACCAGCCTCTTCCTGCTGGGCTGCTTCCTGGCATACATCTTCTTCACCGCCGGCTCCATCAGTGCTGTCATCTTCGTCTTTCTCTCCGAGATGTATCCCACCAGAATCCGTGGGCTGGCCATGTCCGTCGCCGGACTCTCTCTCTGGATCGGCACCTTCCTGATCGGGCAGCTCACTCCCTGGCTGCTGGAAAACGCCACACCGGCAGGTACCTTCTTCCTCTTCGCCTTCATGTGCATCCCCTACATGTTGATTGTCTGGAAGATGATGCCGGAGACTGCCGGCAAGTCGCTCGAAGAAATTGAACGGTTCTGGCTGAAAAAAGAACAGAAACGATGAAAAAGAGACCTATATCCCTGTTGTTGCTCCTGACACTCCTATTGTCAACCGGCAACTGTCATGCGAAAAAGCTGATTCCCCCCACCCATCCGGCTATCCACTACATGGGGCGGGTGGACAGAAGCAACCCCCAGGCTGTTCGTTTCGACTGGCCCGGGGTTTCGGTCGGTTGCCGCTTCACGGGGGAACAGATCGGGCTGAGAATTGAGGGAGGAGAAAAAAACCATTTCAACCTGTTTATCGATGGGGAACTGGTATCCATCTTCAGCGCTCCACGCGACACAACCCTCTATTTTCGTTCCTCAAACCACGCGGCGAGTCACGAGCTGCTGCTGACCAAGCGTACGGAAGCCGACATGGGCATGACACGCTTCAGGGGATTCATCCTGGAAGAAAAGGGTGAGATCCTTCCATCCCCCCGTCCAACGGGAAGGCGAGTCGAATTCATCGGCAACTCCATCACCTGCGGCTATGGTACCGAGGGCAACAACCGGGATGAACGCTTCCGTCCCGACACGGAGAACAACTACAAGAGCTATGCCGCCATCCTGGCCAGGGCATTCTCCGCAGAGGCTCATTTCATCGCCCACTCGGGAAAGGGTGCGGTGCGCAATTATGGCGATGAGAAACCGGTATCAGATCCGGAAGAAACCATGCCGGGTCGCTACGGCCGCACGCTCGACAACGATCCCTCGCTGCCGTGGGACTTCTGCCAATGGAAAGCAGACTGCGTGGTGATCAACCTGGGGACGAACGACTTCTCCACCACGCCGCACCCCGACAGGGATTCCTTCCTGAAAGCCTACAAAGAACTGATCTCTACAGTGCGCAACACCCATGGCAACGTTCCGGTCTTTTGCGTCGTAGGCCCGATGATCAACGAGCCCTGTTTCTCCTATATCAAGGATCTGACACTCTACTACCGGGATCAGGAGAAGGATGAACAACTCTATTTCGCCGGTCTTCCCGATAACCTGCTCAACCAGGAAGATGATCTCGGTTCCGACTGGCATCCCTCCTACCAGGGGCAGCTGAAGATCGCGGCACAACTACTGGTTCCCATCGCCACCGTGATGGAATGGGACTTCCAATCCGATGAAATATTCCCCTGACAGGATTAAACAAAATGAGATGGCAGAGAAAAGATTTTCAGACAGGTATAGTGTATGCATCATCCAAAAATCAAAAAAATAATACAGATATGAACAGAAGAAGGTTTATCGGTTACGCCTCGATACTGGGGGGAACTGCCGCGTTGCAGGGTTGCTCCGTTCTCACCACCACGAACAAGACAAAAAGCCTCAGGAACAGCCCATCCCGGGAGCTGAATGCCGACGTGATCATCATCGGCGGGGGAATGGGTGGGGTTGCCGCAGCGCTGGCCAGCTGTCGCAATGGCCTGAAGGTGGTCATGACCGAAGAGACCGACTGGATCGGAGGGCAGGTGTCGCAGCAGGGTGTACCACCCGATGAACATCAATGGATAGAAACACATGGAGCTCCACAATCCTATCGGGAGTACAGAAACAGGGTACGCGACTATTACAGTCGCAACTACCCCCTGACAGAAGAGGCCCGCCAGAAGAACAATCTGAACCCGGGTAACGGAAGTGTCTCCCGCCTGTGCCACGAGCCCAGGGTCACCGTATCGGTACTGACCGACATGCTCGCCCCCTACATGAGCAACGGTAAGCTGCTGTTGCTCAGTGAGCACAAGGCGAAAAGTGCGATTGTCACTGGCGACAACGTAAAGGCAGTAGAGGTGGAGAACCTGCGCACGGGCGACAGGGTGGTGCTCTCGGGCAGTTCTTTCGTCGATGCCACGGAGTGTGGAGACCTGCTTCCCCTCACCGGCACGGAGTACATCACCGGTACGGAATCGAAAAATGAAACCCGCGAGCTCCATGCTCCTGAGGTGGCAGACCCCATGAACAACCAGGCTTTCACGGTATGCTTCGCCATGGACTATCAGCCCGGGGTGGACAACGTGCAGGATCCGCCGGCAGAGTATGCGTTCTGGAAAAATTACATCCCGAAGATGACCCCTCCCTGGTCAGGTAGGTTGCTGGACCTCTCCTACTCCGATCCCCGCACCTTGCAACCGAAGAGGCTGGGATTTGACCCCACCGGGAAGAACCTGGATGGCGTTCTCAACCTCTGGAACTACAGAAGGATTATCGATCGCGACAATTTCCCCAAGGGCACTTACCCGGGTGACATCACCATCGTGAACTGGCCGCAGAACGACTTCTTCCCCGGCAACCTGATCGATGTGCCGGAAAAGGAATTTTATGACACCATAGAAAGGGGCAAGCAGCTGAGCCACTCGCTCTTCTACTGGCTTCAGACAGAAGCACCCCGTGAAGATGGGGGCACCGGCTGGCGTGGCCTGAGGCTCCGGGGTGATGTGATGGGAACCCACGATGGCATGGCGAAGTACCCCTACATCCGTGAAGCGAGAAGGATCAAGGCAACATTCACTGTGCTGGAAGAACACGTGGGTGCCGAAAACAGGAAGATGGTGGCCGGCGAGGAGGCTGGCAAGAGGGCTGCCGATTTCCACGACAGCGTAGGTATCGGTTACTACCATATTGACCTGCATCCCAGCTCGCGTGGCAACAACTACATCGACTTCTCCTCGCTTCCTTTCGAGATACCCCTGGGATCGTTGCTCCCACAGCGGGTGAACAACCTTCTCCCGGCCAACAAGAACATCGGCACCACCCATATCACCAACGGGTGCTACAGGCTCCACCCGGTAGAATGGAGCATCGGAGAGGCAGTGGGATGCCTGATCGCTTTCGCGGGCAAGAAGAAGGTGCCTTTCCGTGCGGTGCGCGAGGATAAAAGCCTGCTTGCTGATTTCCAGCGCGAGATTGCACGGCAGGGCATCGAAACCAAATGGCCCCGGTAAAAGATGAAGCTGCTCACGGGGAAGCCGGCTCCCCCGCTTGTTTAACCCGATAAAAAAAGAGAGAGATGAACCGCACGCGCAAACATTTTTTTTCAATCGTCATGCTGCTGATTGGCTCAGCACTCACCCTGCAATCACAGACCAGCTGGCACGACGGCAACCTCTTCCCGCTGCTCGGCAAAACATGTGACAGCACCGAAACACGGTACGAACGCCTTCCGGCATCGCTAAAAGAGGTAAGCCGTCCACCGGTATGGCACCTGGGCAAGAACAGCTCCGGACTGGCACTTCGCTTTCGCAGTAACAGCACGCGGATCTCAGCAAGATGGGAACTGCGGGAAGATGTGAACATGAACCACATGACCGACACCGGGATCAAGGGAGTTGACCTCTACGCCTGGAACGGCCAACACTGGCAATTCGTCAACAGCGGGCGCCCCAACGGAAAAGAGAATGAGCAGGTGATCATCTCCGGGATGACCCCCCTCGAGAGGGAATACATGCTCTACCTGCCCCTCTA
The DNA here is from genome assembly GCA_016839025.1 of Proteiniphilum sp. Taxonomy (GTDB): domain Bacteria; phylum Bacteroidota; class Bacteroidia; order Bacteroidales; family Dysgonomonadaceae; genus Proteiniphilum. The sequence goes on along the minus strand of JADLKK010000083.1, from coordinate 3,176 downwards.
CGATGGTGTGACCGGCATATCGATCGGCGTGGACTCCACGGCTACCATCACGACACCCGTCGTGCCCTTTCCCAGTAGAAGGAACCCGGTGATATGCTACGGCACCAGCATCACACAGGGTGGTTGTGCCACACGTGCCGGCATGTCTTATACCAACATCCTGGGACGAATGATGAACCGCGAGGTGATCAACCTGGGCTTCAGCGGCAACGGCCAACTGGACTATGAGATTGCAGAGCTGATGAGCCGGCGCACCGATGCCGGACTTTATCTCCTGGACTTCATTCCCAATGTCAACCTGCAACAGATCAAAGAGAAGACCGCCCGTTTCGTGGAGATCCTGTGCCAGCAGAACCAGGAGATTCCCGTTCTCCTTGTCGAGTCGATCACTTTCCCTCACTCATTCTATGACAGGTACGCCTACAACATCGTGGAGGAGAAAAACAGGGCACTGAAGGAGGAGTTCAAGAAACTGCGCGCGGCAGGATACACCAACATCCATTACCTCTCGTCAGCAGAATTGATCGGACTCGACGGAGAAGCCACCGTCGACGGAATTCACCTCACAGATCTTGGATTTCTCCGGATGGCAGAGAAGCTGTACCACAAGTTCTGTATGTTCGTGACAGAGAGACCCTGATAGAATTTACACACCACAAACATTTCATTTGAAAACAGTATGTTTACACCAAAGATTACACGCGAGAAGATACTTCTACTGCTATTCATATCGGCAGGATTCATGGTTCAATCATGCAAGCCCAAACAAGATCTGTCCATTCGTGACATGGTACTAATCTATGATGGAGGTGCACACCGTACCATTCAATGGGACAAAGAACACTTTGCACCCTATGTATCTCTTGAAAATGAAGAGGGGAAAAAAGATTGGTTGTTCGATGGATTCCTTTTCCTGGAAATACATGATGGAACAAGAGGCTTTGCATCATACTACAAGGATTTGGCTGCAAGAAAAGCCGAATGGACCAGTCTGATTGACAACTACTTCCGCGAGGACAACGCAATCATGGCCTTAAACAGTCATATCTCAGAGATACGGGGACAAAGTTCCACGAAGAAATTCTCGAAGCGCAAAGTAGTTATTACTGTTCCCGAACCAATACCCAATCAGACCGATTGGGGTGAAATTGATGGTAAAGTGATGGACTTCTCTAAACAAGAAGATCGATTGGAAGCAGTAAAATGGTATATTGATTATGCCATTGAAAGCTTCAAAAAGGCAAATCCCTACAACCTGGAATTGGCCGGTTTCTATTGGGTTGCCGAGGAAGCGACCAACAGCAGGGATCTGGTGAAAGATGTAGCAGACTACACCAACGAGAAAGGCGGAAGGCTCTATTGGATCCCTTATTTTAATTCGGACGGCTTTCACGAATGGAAAGCGCTCGGTTTTGATCAGGCTTTTTATCAACCCAACTACTTCTTTAGTGAAGATAGGCCCATATCGCAGATTGAGAAGGCCTGTAAAGATGCCATGAAGTACGGGATGAGCATGGAGATGGAATTTGACGATCGCGCTTTAGCGAAACATGGCTGGGGATATCGTATGAAGGATTACATTCGGGTATTCGACCAATATAAGGTGTGGGACAGGATGGAAGTTGCCTATTATCAAGGGGGAGATGCCTTCTACAAGCTGTACCATTCCGACGATCCCGAAGATAATAAGCTATACCTGCAACTGGCTAAGATCATAGCTGGAAGACAGAAAAACGGGTTGAAGCAATCTGGTCAATTGATGGGAATAAGTGTAACTTTGAATTCACGGAGGATGGACTGATGATGTCATCCGGTGGTAGTTCAACCGTACTGCATACTCGTGGGAAGCTGGACATGCAGTACGGGCGAGCTGAACTGACGGCGAAGATCCTATCGAACAGGGACGATGTCACCATAAGGATTCACCTGTTGCCATCATCCGAGATAAGCATTGCCTCCAACAGCGATGAACCGGTCATACTAATCGAGTCAATCAAGATAAGCAAATAATTCATCATGCAAAAGAATAATCGATCCCTGCAAACAACACCTCAGCAGGAGGGAGTCATAACAGGAAAAATCACCCGTGTCGGGTTGAGGACAACACTCGTTACCATGCTGGTCTTGCTTCTTGGTGCAGTATCAATGAAAGTGAATGCAAACGAGAAGAATGCGACAAAAGAGAAGAAAACAAGGGTCATCGTAATTTGTGCCCATCCGGATGATGCCGAGTTGACAACCGGGGGAACCACCCTCCTGCTCACCCGACTGGGCTACAAGATCAAATACGTCTCACTCACGAACGGCAACAAGGGACATCAGCAGGGAACAAAAAATGAGATCGCCTACCGCAGGTACAAGGAGACAAGGGAGGTGGCGACCCGGTTGAACTGTGAATATGAAGTGCTCAACAATGAAGATGGGGAGCTGGAGGCCACGTTGAAGAACCGCATGGAGGTCATCCGGTTGATCCGCGAGTGGAAAGCCGATATCGTGATCACCCACCCCTCATACGACTATCACCCCGACCACCGGAATGCTTCGCTGCTGGTACAAGATGCTGCTTTCCTGGTCACCGTCCCGAAGATCCTGCCTGAAGTACCGGCGCTGGAGAAGAACCCCCTATTTCTCTACACCAGGGGTCGTTACACCAATCGGCAAAAGCCCTCTCCCGATATCGTGGTAGACATCACACCGGTGGTGAGGGAGAAAGCACATCTCATCGATGCCCACGCATCCCAGATCTATGAATGGCTACCCTGGATCAACCGGAGCACAGAGGTGATCCCTGAGACCCAGGAAGGAAGGTTGGAGTACGTACTGAATGAATACGTGCTGAAAAGAGGAGAGATAAAAGCTGAAGACCTGCCGGTGGTGGAAAAATGGTATGGAAGCAGCACAAAAACAGTGACGACGATAGAAGCATTTGAGATTTGCGAATTTGGCCGCAAGGTGACCGACCAGGATATACGGGCATTGTTTCAACTGTTTCCCGAACAACAGTGATCATGTCAGGAATCATTCAAATGAAAAAAATGCACGTCAATCCTGTGCTTAAAGCGGTAGCCCTTATCGGGTGGGGCAACCCTCCCACCCACTGAGGTTTTCACACCCTCTCTCTCCTGATCTCCTCCACGATATCGGGATCAACCAGGGTGGTGACATCACCGAAATCG
>JADLKK010000232.1 GCA_016839025.1 Proteiniphilum sp. | reverse complement strand
TTGGGGTGTTCCTCGAGGTAATATTTCAGTGCCTCGCCAATAGCCTGATCCACTGCGCCTATCACCTCGCTGTTACCCAGCTTGGTCTTGGTCTGCCCCTCGAACTGAGGCTCAGCCACCTTCACCGAAAGCACTGCGGTGAGCCCTTCACGGAAGTCATCGCCGCTGATCTCCACCTTCACCTTCTCCAGCATCCTGGAGTCCTCGGCATACTTCTTCAGTGTGCGGGAAAGCCCCCTGCGGAAACCGGTAAGATGGGTTCCTCCCTCAATGGTGTTGATGTTGTTCACGTAGGAGAATATGTTCTCGTTGTAGGTATCATTGTAGGTCATCGCGATCTCAATCGGGATACCATTCTTCTCGGTGGTGATGTGGATGGGATCCTGGATGAGCGAATCCTTGTTCTTGTCAATATAGAGCACGAACTCCTCCAGTCCCGTTTCGGAATAAAACCGTTCGGTCTTAAACGAGCCATCCTCACGGGGATAGCGCTTGTCGGTGAGGGTGAGCGTGAGGCCTGCATTCAGGTATGCCAGTTCCCGCAGGCGGGTGGCCAGCGTGTCGTAGCGGTACTCCATGACGGTGAAGATGGTATCATCGGGTTTGAATGTGATCACCGTTCCGTTTTCTTCGGTTTCACCGGTGACCTGCACATCCGCGTAGGGCTTCCCCTGGGAGTACTCCTGTGTATAAATCTTCCCGTTCTTGTATACCTCGGCTTTCAGATAAATGGAGAGGGCATTCACACAGGAAACCCCCACACCATGCAACCCGCCCGACACCTTGTAGGTGCCCTTATCGAACTTACCACCGGCATGCAGTACCGTCAGCACCACCTCAAGTGCCGATTTCTTCTCCTTTTCATGAAAATCGACCGGAATTCCACGGCCGTTATCCTTCACCGTGATGGAATTATCTTCGTTGATGACCACGTTAATCTCGCTACAATAGCCGGCCAGGGCCTCATCAATCGAGTTGTCTACCACCTCGTAAACCAAATGGTGCAATCCCTTCTCGCTCACGTCACCGATATACATGGCCGGTCGCTTACGGACCGCTTCAAGGCCTTCCAGCACCTGGATATTTTGTGCGGAATAATTGCCGCTTGCTGATTTCTTTTCTTCTTCTGACATACTGATTTGATTAAATCGCTCAATGAATGATTCTTAGAGTGCGGTAAAAACTATTGTGTTAAAACCGAACAAATATACACAAAAATCGCCTTTCCGACAACCCTTTTTTTCATTTTTAAAAGGCTATTCCTCCGGGCAGAACAGAAAAAAGCCGGACAGTTCTGTCCGGCTTCCTCTTTCTCTCCAGTGCGATGCAATCAGCTCAAACTGTTCAGATGAGCAGCCAGCTTCGACTTCAAATTATTGGCCTTGTTCTGGTGAATGACATTCTTCTTCGCCAGCTTATCCAACATGGAACAAACCTCAGGATAAACCTTCTGCGCCTCCTCTTTCGAGTTCAGGGTACGAAACTTGCGTACCTTGTTCCGGGTTGTGCGGGAAGCGTACCGGTTGGTTAATCGACGTACCTTGGTCTGCCTGATTCTTTTCTCGGATGATTTGTGATTTGCCATTTGATTGACGCGTATGTTTAATTCTTTTTCTATTTGGTAGCCCATAGGGGAGTCGAACCCCTCTTTCCAGAATGAAAATCTGGCGTCCTAACCGATAGACGAATGGGCCTT
>JADLKK010000082.1 GCA_016839025.1 Proteiniphilum sp. | reverse complement strand
CCCCAGGGCGTACTCCCGCGAACGTCCGAACCGCTCGGGCACGAGGTCGTTGTGGTAGAGGTTCTTCTTCTTGTCACCGTCGGCATGGACTCCCGCCACCTGTGTGAACACGTTGTCACCGATAACGGGTTTGTTGTTGGGGATACGTACGCCGGAGTAACTTTCCACGATCTTGCTGACGCTGTAGAGCTTGTCCTCGGCAACGTTGGTGCTGAGCTTCAGCTGGTCGTGGATCAGGGCGACGATGCTGGTGACGGGCGCGTTACCGGCCCGTTCCCCCAGGCCGTTCACGGTGACGTGGACGCCTTTTACTCCCGCTTTCACCGCTTCGAAAACGTTGGCTACCGCCAGGTCGTAATCGTTGTGCGCGTGGAAGTCGAAGTGCAGGCCGGGGTACCTGCCGATCATCTTCTCACAGAACATCCGGGTCTCGGAGGGGTTCAGTATGCCCAAGGTGTCGGGCAGCATGTAGCGGGTGATGGGCTGGTGTTGCAGCTCATCCATCATCTCGAACACGTACGCCTCTGAATCGCGCATCCCGTTGGACCAGTCTTCGAGGTAGACGTTCACGTCCATTCCCCGTTTTTTGGCTTCGGCGATGACCGACTTTATGTCGGCGAGGTGCTCCCGGGCCGTTTTTCTGAGTTGATGGGTGCAATGTTTCTCCGAACCTTTGCAGAGGAGGTTGACCACCCGGCATCCCGCGGCGGTGATCCAGTCGAGCGATGCGTTTCCATCCACAAATCCCAGGATCTCTATCTTGTTGATATGCCCGTGACTGTTTGCCCATTGTGCAATCTTCTGCACCGACTTAAATTCTCCTTCCGATACCCGCGCGGACGCGATCTCTACCCGGTCGACATTTAACTCTTCAATGAGCAAGCGGACAATGCTTACTTTTTCTTCCGTTGCGAATGAAACGCCCGAGGTCTGTTCCCCGTCGCGCAACGTGGTGTCCATTATTTCTATTTTCCGCTTTACCATGTGTTGATGAACTGAAACGTGTGATACATTCAATAGACGTAAGGGCGATTCTTCTCGTACGCTTCGATCTTCTCTTTGTTCGAAAGGAGGAAGTCGATGTCGTCGAGCCCTTTCAGGAGGCATTCTTTTTTATAGGGATTGATGTCGAACGGCTCCCTGTTTCCGGTCTGGTTGTTCCTGATGAACTGCTCCTCGAGGTTCACCGTAACTGTTGCCTGCGGGTCCTGGCCGACCGATGTGAACAGTTCTCCGAGGAACTTCTCGCTGACCACCACGGGCAGGATGCCGTTGTTAAGCGCATTGTTGCGGAAGATATCGGCAAAGAAGCTCGATACCACCACCTTGAAGCCGTATCCGGCAATTGCCCAGGCGGCATGCTCGCGGCTTGACCCGCTGCCGAAGTTTTTCCCTGCCACCAGGACTTCGCCGCTGTAGGCGGGGTTGTTGAGGACGAAATCGGCTTTCGGCTCGCCCGATTTTTCGTACCGCCAGTCGGCAAACAAGTTGTCTCCGAACCCTTCGCGGGTAGTGGCTTTCAGGAAGCGGGCGGGAATGATCTGGTCGGTGTCCACGTTCTCTATCGGAAGGGGGACGTATGTGGATGTGATTGTTTTGAATTTTTCCATATTTGTTTGATGTACTGATGTGCTGATCGAATAGTGGTTACGGTGCCGTTATCTTTCCCGTTACGGCAGCAGCGGCGGCTACCAGCGGGCTTGCCAGGATGGTGCGTGCGCCGGGCCCTTGTCTCCCCTCGAAGTTACGGTTGGATGTGGAGACGGCATATTTTCCGGCCGGTACTTTATCGTCGTTCATGGCCAGGCAGGCGGAGCATCCCGGCTGACGGAGCTCAAAGCCAGCTTCTTCCAGGATCTTGTCCAGCCCTTCAGCTTCAATCTGCTGGCGGACCTGCCAGCTTCCGGGTACCAGCCATGCTGTCACGTTGCCGGCTTTCTTTTTCCCTTTCACGTAGTGGGTGAACACGCGGAAGTCTTCGATGCGCCCGTTGGTACAACTGCCCAGGAAGACGTAGTCGATCGGTTTCCCTTCCAGTTTTTGTCCGGGTTCGAAACCCATGTATTTCAACGATTTCTCAAACGAGATCTTTCCGGCTTCGTCGATGGCCGAAAGTTCGGGAATGGCTCCGTCGATGGGCATGCCCATTCCGGGATTGGTTCCGTAGGTTATCATCGGTTTTATTTGGGAGGCATCGAACGTGACCTCTTTATCGAAGGCAGCGCCTTCGTCGGACTTCAACGTTTTCCAGTAGGCCATCGCTTCGTCCCACCTTTCCCCCTTGGGAGCAAACTCGCGCCCCTGGATGTAGTTGTAGGTTGTTTCGTCGGGGGCGATTAATCCTCCGCGGGCACCCATCTCGATGCTCAGGTTGCAAAGCGTCATCCGCTGTTCCATGGTCAGGTTGCGGACCGCTTCCCCCGCATACTCCACGAAGTAGCCCGTGGCACCGCCTGTGGTGAGTTGCCAGATCATGTACAACGCCATGTCCTTTGCACTTACGCCGTCGTTGAGCTTCCCTTCGAAGTTCACGCGCATGGTTTTCGGGCGTGTTTGCAGGATACATTGCGACGATAACACCATCTCCACCTCGCTGGTCCCTATGCCGAAAGCGATTGCGCCGAACGCTCCGTGGGTGGAGGTATGGCTGTCGCCGCAGACGATGGTCATTCCCGGCTGAGTGAAGCCGTTCTCCGGGCCGATCACGTGAACGATCCCGTTTTTGGAATGGCGAAGGCCGTAGTAGGTGAGTCCGAACTCCCGGGCATTTTTGGCCAGGGTGTCCACCTGGTACCGGGAAACCTCATCGCGGATGGGCTTGTCTTGTTCCACGGTAGGGATGTTGTGGTCGGCCGTAAGTAGGGTCTGTCCGGGACGAAAGACCTTCAGCCCCCGTTCCCGCAGCCCCGAGAAAGCTTGCGGGCTGGTTACCTCGTGGCACAAATGCCTGTCGATGTACAGTTGCGAAGGGCCGTCTTTCACTGTGGTAACCACGTGCGCGTCCCATATCTTATCAAAAAGCGTCTTATTCATATAATTTTGTCTGTTGTATGTTATCTGTTAGCTTTGTTCATTCTACAAACTTATTCACCGCATCTATAAATGCCTCCACGGATGCCGAAACGATATCGGTGTTTGCCGAGAAGCCGTAGTAGAGCATCCCGTTGTGTTCCACCTGCATGTGGACCTTGCCCACGTCGTCGCTTCCGCGGTTGATGGCCTGGATCAGGAACTCCTGAATGACCGTTTCGCGGCTGATGATTTTCTTTACCGCCTTTATCGCCGCGTCCACCGGACCGTTTCCGGTTGCCGATGCCTCAAAATGCTCCCCGGCTATGTTCAGGCCGATGCTGGCCACGTTGCGCAGCCCCACGCCGCAGGTAACCTGCAGGTAATCGATCTGGATGCGGTTCATGCGGGACTCTTTCCCGACCAGGGCGAGTATATCGTCGTCCTTGATGTCTTTTTTCCTGTCGGCGAGAGAAAGGAATTTCTGGTAAACGTCATCCAGCTCGCCGTTGTCGAGATCCACTCCCAGCAGGGTCAACCGGTTTTTCAGTGCGGCGCGGCCGCTCCGTGCTGTCAGCACGATGGAGTTCTCGTCGATCCCCACGTCTTTCGGGTCGATGATCTCGTACGTTTCCACGTTCTTCAGCACGCCGTCCTGGTGAATGCCCGAGGAGTGTGCAAAGGCGTTTCGGCCGACGATGGCCTTGTTGGGCTGGACGGGCATGTTCATCAATGTGGAAACCAACCGGCTGGTGGAATATATCTTGGTGGTGTTGATGTTGGTGTCGAACCCGAGGTCCTTGTGGCTCTTCAGCGCCATCACCACTTCCTCGAGCGAAGTGTTCCCCGCGCGTTCCCCAATACCGTTGACGGTTACTTCAACCTGGCGGGCGCCGTTGAGGACTCCCGAGAGGGTGTTGGCTGTAGCCATCCCCAAATCCTGGTGGCAATGCGTCGAGAGGATCGCATTTTTCAGATCTACATGATCCACCAGGTATTTTATTTTTGCACCGTAAGCGTTTGGAAAACAGTAACCGGTGGTGTCGGGGATATTGACCACGGTGGCTCCGGCGTTTACGACTGCCTGCACCACACGTGCGAGGTATTCGTTGTCGGTGCGGCCTGCATCTTCGGCGTAGAACTCCACATCATCCACAAACCGGCGGGCATACTTCACGGCTTTTACGGCACGCTCGATGATCTCTTCGCGGTTGGAGTTGAACTTGTGTTTGATGTGCATATCCGATGTGCCGATACCGGTATGGATCCGTTTGCGTTTGGCGTATTTCAGCGATTCGGCAGCCACTTCGATGTCTTTTTCCACCGCGCGTGTGAGCGCACATATAACGGGCCAGGTGACGGCTTTGGAGATCTCAACCACAGAGTTGAAGTCGCCGGGGCTGGATACCGGAAATCCGGCTTCGATAACATCTACCCCCAGCAATTCCAGGGCTTTGGCCACCTGGATTTTTTCGATGGTGTTTAACTGACACCCGGGAACCTGTTCCCCGTCGCGCAACGTCGTGTCAAAAACATAAATTCTTTCCATTATAACCTGTATTATTCGTTTTTTTACAAGAAAAAAACCTTTCCCACACGGTGAGAAAGGTTTTCTTTATTTTATTGTTCTTTATTTCAATATCGATATACCGGTCTCACCCTCTGAAGTCCTCCAGAAGTAGAATAGAAATGACTAGAATAGCGATAGAATGAGTGTTCATTGATAAAATGAAAAAACTTGTTCGTTAATTGTCTGCAAAGAAAAAGCAAAAAAACGGAATAACAAAATATTTTCCAGTTTTTATTCAAAAAAAATTACAAATTGAAATAAAAAGAGAGTTATCGATTACAAAATATATTCCCTGTAAAATGAAATAAACTGTGTTTCAGTTGATTAGTGTTTTTGATTCACTCGCTGGTTTTCACCGGATAAAAAGTGTCGGAACGGAAAGAAATTATCACTATTTTTGCGTGCCGGATTATTCGGGTTGCTTCGAATGAAAGAAAACAATAAAGCACTTTTGTTTACTGTTATTGCTGTTGCCAGCTGGTCGACAGTTGCTTCTGCTTTCAAGATCGGGCTGCGTCACTACGGCTACTTTGAGCTGATCCTGGTTTCGGCCGTCACGGCGATGCTGATCTTTGCGGGGGTTATCACGGTCCAGAAAAAATGGCCTCTGTTGCGGAGGCTGACCCTTAAGGAGACGGGGAGCTATGCTTTTACCGGCTTGTTGAATCCTGCCATTTATTACCTGATCCTTTTCAAGTCGTACGATTTGTTGCCGGCGCAGATTGCGCAGCCCATCAATTATTTCTGGCCCATCCTGTTGGCCCTGTTGTTAGCGGTGATCGAGAAAAAGCCTGTTCCCTTGTTCAAGTTTATCGGGATGACAATCTCGTTTGGCGGCGTGGTGCTGATCTCGGTGGGAACCGAAGGGATCGCCGGAGTGGAGCTCTCAAAACCGGGAGTCTTACTGGCTTTCTTCAGTGCGTTCCTGTGGGCTTCCTTCTGGATAGTGAACCGACGGAACAAAAACGTGGACGGTATCCTGGGTTTGTTCCTGAGTTTTATGTTCGGTTCCGTCTATCTGTCGCTGGCCACACTCTTTGTCCCGGTCAGCCTGGGTTCCTTGCAGGGGTTTTTGTCGGCCGTTTACGTGGGGTTGTTTGAAATGGCGGTGCCGTTTATCTTTTTCGGGCTGGCGTTACAGAAGACCACCAATCCCGCACTTACCAATCAGTTGTGTTACCTTTCTCCCTTCATTTCCCTTTTTCTTATCCATGCGGTTTTGGGTGAAACCATCTATTTTACCACCTACATGGGCTTGTTCCTGATCGTTTTCGGCATTCTGCTAAACGAATATTTAAGCAAGCGCAGGATTGCCGTTTAAGCTGAAAATATCAACCGTTGTGAGGCAAGCTCGCTTGGATCCATGCTGGACGGTGGCGAAATCTGCGAGGCGAATTCTTTAAGGCTATTAGGATTAAGAAAAAATAACATTTTCTCGTGCAAGGTTTCGGCTTTTGCCGGATTTATAGGGTAACTGTACAAACACGAATGCAAAAATTAAAAACAATGAAAACTATGAAGATTACTCCTTTTCTTTTAACAGCGGGAATGCTGTTGGGCTTTCTGCTTTTACCGTCCTGCCTGGACGACGACAATGATGTGAACCGCTTATATCCGAATGCGCTGGTGACCGTTAAGCATGCGGGGGATAAAACTGTTTTTCTGCAGTTGGACGACAAGACGACACTGCTTCCCGTGAACCTGACAACCTCACCCTTTGGGGAAAAAGAAGTGCGGGCGCTGGTAAACTACGAAGAAGTGGACAAGCCAGGCAGCGGATACGACCAGGCGGTACACGTGAACTGGATAGACAGTATCCGTACGAAACCGATGGCGCCTAATCTGGGGACTGAAAACGATACGAAGTACGGTATCGACCCCGTTGAGATTGTGGGCGACTGGGTGACCGTTGCCGAAGACGGCTATCTCACGCTGCGATTCAGGACGCAGTGGGGCTATCCGCGGGTTGTCCACTCCGTGAACCTTATCCCGGCCAACAATCCCGAAAACCCGTATGAGGTGGAATTCCGTCACAACTCCAACGGAGATATAGGAGAACGGTTTGGCGACGGCCTCGTGGCTTTCCGGCTCAACAGCCTGCCCGACACGGAAGGGAATACGGTAAAGCTGAAGTTGAAATGGAAATCGTTTAGCGGCGAGAAATCGGTTGAGTTCGACTATAAAACGCGTGCCGCGACGCCCGCCAGCTCTGCCATCGCTGCTGAGCGCAGCGTGATCCCATTGCAATAACCGCTTGCCGGGAGCATCCGCTTCGGCAACCGTGCCACAAAGGGTTGTTTCAAAAATCGACAAAAGGCTGTACCTTTGCGTGATAAAGGTACACCTTTTTCGTAAAGGGAGAGCGTGTATTTTAGTGTTGGTTCGAACAAAATCCGTTAATGATCAGAGACGAAAACAAAGAGCAGGCCCTTCTTCAGCAGATTGTACGCGGTAATACGATGGCCATGAAGAAGTTTTACGACACCTATTCGGGGTATCTTACCGCGGTATGCTCTCGTTACATCGCTGACAAAGAGGATGTAAAAGATATCTTACAAGAAAGCTTCATCAAAATTTTCAAAGCAGTAGATAAGTTCGAATATAAAGGGGCGGGATCGTTAAAAGCGTGGTCGGCCCGCATTGTAGTCAATGAAGCGTTGAGACATATCCGGGAAAGCAATAAGCTGAAGGTTATAAACCTCCCCGGTGAGGAGCTGCCCGACATGGCCGATGACCGTGAGCCTGATTTCAATGAGATACCCACGCAGGTTATCCTGGAAATGATCCGGAAGTTACCTGTGGGCTACCGGACCGTATTTAACCTGTATGTTTTTGAGGAAAAAAGTCACAAGGAAATTGCTTCGATACTGAGCATTTCTGAAAGTACTTCTGCCTCGCAGTTACACAGAGCCAAAGGCTTGTTGATGCAAGAGATAGATTTGTATCGGTTTAAAAAAATGGCACTATGAATAATCAATGGCAGGATAACCTGCGCAATCGGATGGAGCATCACGAAGAGCCTGTTCCCGAAGGTTTGTGGGAGAGCGTCGAGCAGGTGATGAGCGCCGGGAGCTCCGTGGGGACAAAGCCGGCGGGACAACGGATCCGGTTGTGGGACAAGCGTATCGGGGCAGTAGCAGCAGTGGGGATTGTTTTGTTTTTTATCGGGTTGTACACGTTGAAGGAAAATCAAAAAAACATACAGCTCGTAGAACAGAGACAGCCAGAACTGCCTGCTCCCGTTGCGCATCCCGACAAAGAACCGCTCTTGGCGCACCGTACTGAAAATGAAAAACCGGAAACGGAAAAAAAGTTGCGTGGAGCTAAAGGAGAGGAAACAGCTAAAACAGCGGAAACAGTGAGGACAGCGGATGTTGTTGAAGCGGCTGAACGGCAAAGCGAAGAAATCCCGCGTCAGGGAGAGCCCGAAAATTCTCCTTCTCCCCGTGTTGACCGGAAATACAGTCCGGAAACTAACGACGGGCAGGCGTTTCGCTTGCCGGCACGGCGGCGTAACGGCAAGCCCGCAAAATGGCAGACGGACCTTTATGCGTCGAACATCCCGTCGGGTTCCTCCAAACATTACGACGGATACCGCAGCTTTACCCCTTTTGGGTTAAAATCGGAGGAAGAGGAGCATGTGCTGGCCGCAGGTTCGGGTTTGCCCGGCGATTTTATTGTGGGGAAGGAGTACCGGCACGTCTATACCGACGTCAAGCATTTTCAGCCGGTCACGCTGGGTGTTTCGCTGAAGTACAACCTCAGCGACAGCTGGAGCATCACGAGCGGCCTCAACTATACCGTTCTCTCCTCGCAGCTAAGCACGGGAAGCTACAATCATTACTACAACAGCCGGCAGACGCTGCACTACCTGGGCCTCCCGGTAACTGTTAACTACACCGTCTGGCGCTCCGGCCAATTATCAACGTATATCTCCGGCGGTGGGATGGTGGAGAAGAACGTCGCGGGCGCACTGTCCACCGATTATATTGTGGACAATAAAATTGAAGAGCGTAGTCAGGAAGGGTTGTCCGTTAAACCGCTGCAATGGTCTGTAAGCTCCGCCGCCGGCATGGAGTACCGGTTGTGGAAAGGCATCGGATTGTATGCCGAGCCGGGAGTGACCTACCATTTCAGGAACAGTAGCGGAGTGGAAACGATTTATCGGGAAAAGCCGTTGAACTTCAACATCAGGCTGGGACTGCGCTTCTCCTTTTTTTAGGTTTATCCGAAATCGTCGAACATGATCATTTCCGGCGGAACGCCGAGACTGTCGAGCATCCGCTGTACGGCTGCCGCCATTGGCCCGGGGCCGCACATGTAGTATTCAATATCTTCAGGAGCATCGTGATCCTTCAAGTACGTGTCGTGAATCACCTGATGCACGAACCCGGCGGTGTACTTCACGCCTGCGGCATCGGCTGCCGGATCGGGACGGTCCAGCGCCAGGTGGAACGAGAAGTTGGGAAACTCGCGTTCCAGCTCGTAGAAATCTTCCAGGTAAAAAGCCTCCATCAATGCACGTGCACCGTAGAAGTAAGACATTTTGCGGTCGGTGGTCTTCAGCGTCTTCATCATGTGCATGATTTGCGCGCGTAAGGGGGCCATCCCGGCGCCACCGCCCACCCAAAGCATTTCGCGCTTGCTGTTGTAGATGGGGTGGAAATCGCCGTAGGGGCCGGACATGGTTACTTTATCGCCCGGCTTCAGGTTGAATATATAGGACGATACGATACCCGGGTTCACGTTCATCCATGTGTTTTTTGCCCGGTCGAACGGCGGAGTGGCCACACGCACGTTCAACTTGATAATATCGCCTTCGGCAGGATAGTTTGCCATGGAGTAAGCACGAATGGTCTCTTCATCATTCTTGACGGTCAGGTCCCACATTTTAAACTTGTCCCACTCGGGTTTATACTGTTCATCGATCGCGAAATCGGTATATTTCAACTCGTATTTGGGCACTTTTATCTGGCTGTAGGAGCCGGGGATAAAATCCAAATGCTCGCCGTCGGGCAGCCGCACCACAAATTCCTTGATGAAGGTAGCCACGTTGTTGTTGGAAACGACCTCGCATTCCCATTCCTTAACGCCAAATACCTCTTCCGGCACGACGATATTCATGTCTTCTTTCACCTTTACCTGGCAACTGAGGCGCCAATTGGCCATCTGCTCCTTGCGGCTGAAGTGTCCGGTTTCGGTCGGGAGAATTTCTCCGCCTCCGTCC
>JADLKK010000081.1 GCA_016839025.1 Proteiniphilum sp. | reverse complement strand
ATCATCTCTCCCGACCGTATTTTCTATGAGATTGAGAAAACCATTCATTTTTAAACGATACCCCTATGAACCATGTATTTAATTTCCCCGACCTGGGTGAAGGACTTGAAGAAGGAACCATCCTGGAATGGTATGTGAAGAAGGGTGACCGGGTAAAGGTGGGTGATCCGCTGGTACAGATGGAAACAGACAAGGTGGTGGCCGATATTCCCTCACCCAAGAACGGTGTTGTAGCTGCGCTTCATGGAAATACCGGCGATGTGATTCAGGTGGGCGCGCCACTTGTTGTGATTGTGGTGGATGTTACAAATAGCGACCTCTCAGATGAAAAAGCAACAGCTGCAACTGACAGGATCCATTCAATTGCCGAACCGATTGTGGAGGGTGATGATGCCGCTGCTGTGGTAGGCACCATGGAGGTGGCCGGAAACGATGGGTTGCTGGCTGCAAGTGATGAGGGTCAGACATCAAGAAATAGGTGTGAGCCGCAACGCAAGGCACTGGCCACACCGGTGGCACGTGCCATGGCCAAAGAGATGGGTATCGACATCAACGAGGTGACCGGCAGTGGCCCTTCGGGCAGGGTGAGACGGGAGGATATCCTTCAGTTTGGCACGGGCATTGCTGCAGTACCGGCAAGTGTTGTTTCAGCACAGCCTGCCACAGAGGATGTGACCTACCTGCCATTGACCCAGATTCGCAAGACCATCGCACGCAACATGCTGCATGCCAAACACAATGCAGCCCATATGTCGGTTTTTGAAGAGGTGGAGATCTCAGTACTCAAGGAGGTGATCACCCGATACAAACCGCGGTATGCCGAGAAAGGGGTCAAACTCACCTACCTCCCCTTTGTTGTGAAAGCAGTGGCACAAGCACTGAAACATCATCCACAACTCAACTCGCAAATTGATGCGGAGAACAACCGGATGATGGTACGCAACCGACGCCACATCGCCATCGCCGTGGACGCACCTGACGGACTGGTGGTTCCGGTGATACGTGATGCCGATCATATCACCCTCTTTGAGGTAGCAAACCAGATCGGTAGGCTGGCTAACAGGGCCAGAGAGCGGAAACTGACCCTGAATGAGATGAAGGAGGGATCCTTCACCATCACCAGCTTCGGCTCCATCGGTGGCATCTTTGCCACCCCGGTGATCAATTATCCACAGGCAGGCATCCTGGGTATCGGTCGCATCATGAAAACACCCATCGTGAAGGAGGATGAGATTGCTGTCGGCCATGTCATGCCACTCTCACTTACGGTGGACCACCGCATTGTGGATGGGGGGGAGACAACACGCTTTCTGGCGAGGGTGATGGAATACCTCTCCGATCCGATGTCCTTGTTGATGGAAGAGTAATGGATTGGATGTAGCATCATAACAGGGATCGGCGTTGCCGGTCCTTTTTTTTTGATTGCTGTTATAATCGCACTACCTGTACAACATCTGTTGCGACACCATTTGATATTTTAACATAATATCTGCAGTTACTGACAAAATTTTCATTACTTTTAAGGATTGAATAGGGATGTTGTGGATTGGAAATCCTCCAACTGCATTTGGGAGTATCAATTTGACCGATTACTTGTAATTTCTCACTTAAATGACCTTATCATGAAACATCTATTATTTTGCCTCCTGTTCTCTTTATCTGTTTGTGGGGTTTTTTCTCAGACTCCAGTTGCGCAGGAACCCGACTATCAGTCCATCAGGAAAGAGATTGCAGAAACTGCCTCTGCCTATTTTTATCCCCGTTTACTGGAACGGTTCGCATCCTTTGATTCTACACTGACGGTAACCGATTACAGACACCTCTATTATGGGTACATCTATCAGGAGGGTTACGATCCCTTTCGGAAATCAAAAGAAGAAAAAAAGATAGAGAAGTATTTCCGGGATGCGAAAGAGGATGCAAGCAAATACGACAAGGTTATTGAACTGGTGTGCAAGTCACTGCGTGATGACCCCTTCGATTTGCGTACCATGCGGTTCCTCTGTTTCCTCTATCACAAGAAAGGTGATGATGAGATGGGAAAGAAAGCATCTCACAGGTTTATCTCCCTCATCGGTGCAATCCTCTCGTCGGGTGATGGTGAAAGCTGCGAAACAGCCTACCACGTGATCTCCCCCCGGCATGAGTATAGCATTCTCAACGTCTTCCAATTCGAGTCGAAGGCACAACAGCAGGTAGATGGCTGCAACTACATTGAACTGAAGGATAACAAACGGGGAGTTGAAGGAATCTATTTCAAGGTGCCACCCTCCCGGGAATAATCAGATCTGATCACTGCATGACTTAGTTGTACAATTGCTAATTGGATAAAAACAAGATGAGACATTTATTGCTTACCTCGGTTATGATCATCCTGGGCTCTTGCCTCTATGCCCAGGATCTTCAGTTGCCCGCACCCGAGAGGAGTGGGGGAATGCCATTGATGGATGCACTCAATAAAAGGCATTCGATCCGTTCATTTCAGGAAAAAGAGCTTACAATGCAACAGATGTCAAACCTGTTGTGGGCTGCCAACGGGTTTAACCGCGACGACAAGCGGACAGCGCCAACTGCCAACAATCGCCAGGAACTGGAACTCTATGTGACTACCCGGCAGGCTATCTATCGCTATGATGCGCGCAATCATCTGCTGAAAGAGATCAAAAAGGGAGATTACCGTGCAAAGACCGGTGCACAGGATTTTGTGGCGATTGTACCACTCAACCTGGTTTTTGTGGCTGATATGCGGAAAGCCTCCGGGAGGGAGTATGCATATACCGGCTGTGGCTTTGTTTCGCAGAATGTTTATCTCTATTGTGCCTCGGAGGGACTCGGTTCAGTGGTGCGGGGTATGTTTGACAAGGATCAACTTCACGCATTGTTGGAGCTGGATGCGAACCAGGAGGTCTTACTGACACAGTCGGTAGGGTATTCAAAATAACAGTCAGCTTGTGGTCTGAGTTCGATGCCATCAAGCTGTAACAACCAAATAACCAGTATATAAAAGCCATGAGTTTGTGAATGTACCGGCATGCCTTCTCGTATGCAAGGGTTCTATAAAAAATGTACGATTTATTAGTGTTAATTGTATGAATTGGTAGTTCTTCACGCTGTTTATGAATTATTTTTGTGTGAGCAGTGAAGGCATCTCTACAATAACCTTGAAAACACTGCAACGCTACAAGGGGATACCAAAACCGGATTGAATCCATCCATTATATGAAGTGACTCATTAACCAAAAAATTGCACTTATGGAAAACAGGTATCTTCTTTCCAGCACCTTGTACAGTTTTTTCATCTCCCTGTTTTTTATGCTTTCCGCTTGCAGTGTGGAGGATCAGTTGCCTTCCGGTGAGTCAGATCAGCTCCTCTCAGCTACCATTGTGGAGGAGACAAACGGTACAAGAACAACACTGAGTGATGATCCCACCAACCGAAAGGTGGATGTATCATGGCAACCGGGTGATGCCATTGGGGTTTTTGGATCCACCAGCGGCTCAAACGTCCGTTACCAGACAGTTCAAGAAGCCATTTCAAATGATGGCAGAACCACCCAGTTTGAAACAACCGAAGCAGCCCCATCCGGCGACCTTACTGCCTATTATCCTTATCAGCAGGGGGCCTCTCTCACTTCGGGTGCGGTGTTGCAGCTTGCCATGCCGGCAACACAGCGCTATGTCGCCAACCAGACCGGTATTGTGCGACCCGATGCAACGGCCAACATGATGGCCGGTAAAGGCAAGGATGGCAACCTTGCGTTTCGCAATCTGTTTGCCATGCTCCGGATAACGCTTGCCGGGAGTGAAGGAGAATCGGTGAAACAGGTTCTCTTCTCAGATCTATCCGGTAAACCGGTCTCAGGAAGGTTCACAATCAGCTGGAACAACGACCTGCCCGAAGCGGTATTTTCCCAGACGGGGAGTGGCAATGATCTACGGATCCTACTTGATTGTGGTGACGGGGTATCGCTCAATGGGCAGACCCTGACCAAGTTTTACATGATTGTGCCGGCACGTGACTACAGTAAGGGTTTTCAGGTGGAATTCATGCTTGCCGACGGGAGTAAGATTACCAAGTCCATTGGAACTACAGGAGGCAAAAATCTGCAAAGGAATATGCTTTACCCCATTGGAGATCTATTTCCAAGTCAGGAAGATGAGATCAGTTACAAGATGGACCCAAAAGCATCCATCCTCACTGAAGAGCGTTTTGACCTGATTCAGTCTGCATCACTCAACAGCGAGAACTATAACCTGACACTCAATGTGAAAGAGGGTTTCTCTCCACAGAATGATGAACTGATCCTGATAAACAGGACGACTCAAGCGCTGCCCAACGGTTATGTGGGAAAGGTGAAAAGCATCAGTGGGAAGACTGTGGTGCTGGAGCCGGTGACGGACATCACCGAGGTCTTCGAGGAACTCAGCATCGGTGATCCTGTATGGAGCAACAGCGGAACTGCTCATGCCGACGGAGGGTATGCAATCGACCTGACACAGTACATCACCTCCATCGAGAGACCCGACGGTAAACCGGTGGAATATACAGTTGATGGCTCTTCCATCTCGATGGAGGTGCCCATCACCCGTGCAGAGGCAGAGGTGGATACAAAATTCAGTATGCCGGCATTGAGCCACACTTTCAAGATTGACGACGGAAAAAATGCCAACAACAGCTGTGGCCTCAAGTTGGGTGTGCAGATGGATCTGGCATTGTATTTTCATATCCTGATTCAGGGATGGAGTCTGAAAGATCTGCATTGTCGTGTCAACCCCACGGTGAACCTCTCTTCCGAGTTGAACATAGACTGGGTTTCAGATTCAGATCGCTTCGGTACCGAGATACCGTTCATCATCATTCGTACTGCTCCCATACCGGCCGGCCCGGTGATGATTATCCCCCTGATTGAGTTTTTCCTCACCTTCGACCTGGAGGGCAAGGTGGGTCTTTCGGCACAACTAACCTACACCAAGGAGTTCTCTTTCGGTATGGCCTATAGGAACGGTGAACTGAGCAACTACAGTCAGGTGGAGCAACAGGAGGCCGACAGTTCGCCACTGACATTCACTCCCAAGGTACAGGTGGAAGGCAGTTTCGCCGCCGGGATCGCTCCGAAGGTGGGCTTCTCGCTCTGGGAGATCATACGTCTGGATACCCGTGTATATACCAAGGTGAAGAGTGGTGCCAACCTGAATTTCGATTTTGCGTCTCCCTCCTTTGATCCCTCTATCTACAATGCCGTCAGTGGCTCCAAACTCTTTTCGCAGCTTGAGTTGTTCATGAAAGGCGGTGTCTTTGGATGGAAGAACCGCGAACTGGCAACCACCGAAAGCAATACGCTCGAGTATCCCATCTGGGAAGCCTATTTCGTCCCCAAGCTGGAGAACTTCTCCGTCACCGCCGGTGGAGGGGAGATGGAGATCGGAGTGGATATATCCAACAAGCTTTTCTTTGATGCCGAGATAGGAATGAATATCTATGAAAAAGATGGGCAGAGCGGTAAGTTTACGCTAGAGGTCGGGAAAATGGAGTTGCATGAATACAGCCGACCTCCTGCCGGTGAGAACAAGTATAAGTTGAGGATGAAGGAAGCAACCAGCCTGCCTCCCGGCAAGGAATATGAAGCTTGTCTGACGGTGTCGCTTGATGCACCGCAAGGGCCTTATACGCTAGAAACAGATGTACGCACCCGATTTATCCCGCAGGAGGCTAGCATGACACTGACCACCTCCAATGCAGTGGGGAGCAAGATCGGATTGAGCATGCTCTCTAAATATGCAGGTCCTACCGGCAATGAGCGTCTGAAGGTGTGGATCGATCTAAACAACAATCGAAAAGAGGATACAGGTGAACTGGTCAACTCCGATTTATCGCATGTGGAGTATACCATTCAGTCACAAACAGTAACCATTTATGGACCTGTCAGGGATTTTTCCTGTGACGACAATCAACTCACCTCACTCGATGTAACCAAAAATACAGCGCTGGAGTCGCTTGAGTGCGGAGATAATTTGCTTACCTCACTGGATGTCAATAATCTCTTATCTCTAAACTTCCTCGGATGTTCCGATAACAAGCTTACTACTCTGGATGTTAGTGGTGCAACCATGTTGAAATATCTCTTTTGTCACAACAACCTGCTTACCACAGTGAATACACTCAATTTGACGAAACTGGAAACGTTTCGTTGTGACAATAACCGGATCACCTCGCTGAATGTAACCCATAGTGTGGTTTTATCAACGTTGAATTGTGAAAAGAACCAACTTGTGACACTGGATGTGAGCAAGAACACGAAACTGAAAAATCTCTCCTGTAAGGAGAATCAGCTCATCTCACTGGATATAAGTAACAATTCGATGTTGACCTCTGTGAGTTGTGGTGATAACAAGCTTGCCTCACTCAAGATGAATAATCCGGTATTGAAAGAGTTGACATGTGGAAACAATCAGCTTGTGTCGTTCGATATCAGTTCCTCTCCCGCACTTACTTTCCTCTATTGTCCGAGAAACAAGCTAACAACCCTGGATATCAGTAAGAATACAGCCTTGACCTACATGTATTTATTTTCCAATCAGCTTACTTCACTGGATGCCAGTAACAATGCATTGCTTCCTTGGTTCAACTGTTCCTTCAACCGGATTGAATCATTGGTTGTTTGTGACTACGGCGTGTTGAATTCGGTGGATTGCCAATCCAACTACATTAAAGGAGCTGCGATGACACTGTTGATAGCATCCTTACCGGACAGGTCAAACATCACCACTTACGGCAGTATCAATTTTGGAATTGAGAACGAAGATGAAGTTGAAGGGGAAAACTCCTTCACATACAGGGACAAGGAGAATGCCAGAAAAAAGAACTGGTACTTATGGTAGAGGATGAGAGAAATTGAAAACGCTTGCATCATACGTTCATTTATCTGAAACGAAAAAACAGCAACCGATGAAAACAACAGATTTCATTACGATCGTTATATTGCTCTTATCTCTTTGCTTTTCCTGCAGTAGTGAACCCGGGGTAGAACCACCAGTGGAGGAAGAAAAGAAGCAACCGGTACTTACCGTCTCACCTGCGCAATCCATCAATGTAGCAGCCACAGGAGGAAATACCGCCATTACAGTCACTACCAATCAGACCTCATGGAGTGCCAGTGCCGATAAAAGCTGGTGTAAAGTTACAGACAAGACATCCGGTCAATTTACCATCGTGGTGGATCCCAATGGTACTGCTGTTGTACGTGATGCCACAGTGACCGTCAACGCAGGGAAAGCCACTCCTGTGAAGATCACCCTTTCTCAGCAGGGAGCGGCTCCCACCTTGTCGCTTTCACCCACTGCAGGGACTATCATCTTCAGTGCAGCTGCAAAAGAAGCACCTATTGCCTACACCGTCACTACCAATCTCACTACCTGGGAGGTTGTGGTAACTCCAGTTGAGGCAACTTGGTGCAAGGTGACCAGGGATGGGGGAGATAGCCGGTTCACCATTGCTGTCGATGCAAACCCAACCACCTCACCCCGTGGGCCAGCCACAGTGACTGTCACAGCCGGCACAGCGCTCCCGCTGCAAATTATCGTGAACCAGCGTGCAAACACGTCACAGGAAACTGAGGATTTCGGTTATGGTGATGAGCAGAAATGGGATTGAAATGTTGATAAATGAGGCAACTACAGATAGGTGCCGATCACTCAGGTAATATTATAATTGTTGGGAAGTAATCAATTAGATCACTTCAATATCCTGTTATTGCAATGAATTATTTATTTTTGCAATGGTTATTGGTGTGAATAATCTGGTAATTGTTTTGTTTATCACGATTAAATCACAAGTCGATGAAATCAACAGTACTAAAATGTGATGATTGTCCCATGAGGGCGAAGTATGACTGTAGACCCCGATCGTTCGCAGGTCGTTTCTGGCGGTGGCACATTAACTTTTGTCCGGGTTGGAAATCCTATTTTTCCTCCCTGACACCAGAAGAGAAAGTTTTAATCAGAGAGAAGTACCATTACACAAAGCAGACTGCCTCTTAGGCAGTCTGCTTTGTAACGCGCCGACAATTCCTGTTCACTCTTTTCCCTATTTTGTGTCCAGTGACACACTGATCGACCACTTTGTATTTGGTTTCCAGGAATTGACTTCTTTTGTTTTCCAGCCATCCCAGGTCATCTCCTCGAGAGTGTTGCTAAAGGCAGTAACAAAGTTCTCTATATTGCCGTTGCTTTCTGATGCACCAAATCGGTAGCTTCGATTATTGCCGTCTGTATAGGTTCTTATATAGGGGACATCCTTGAAACTAAGCGTATAACTCTGTTTTCTTGTCAAGGCCCCACTTCGGTTATAAATGTTGCTGACGTTTGATGCTGATCCCTTGAGTATTTTCAACGACTTGGTATCTATTTCCAGAGTAATCTCCCAGGTACAATCTCCTTTGTCAAACATACTGCTCCAGGTATTGGTATAAGTTGAAGAGGAGGTGAAAATGACTTTGTCCTTTACATAGCGCGAAGTTCCCTTCATTTCTTCAAAAGGAACGACCAACTCATCGGCGAATGAAGCAGAATAGAACCCATTGTAATTGTTTAACTGATCAATCGTCAGTTTAATCTTTCCGGTTGCAAACTCCAGCTTCTCTTCAAGCCGTACGGTCATGGTCACGTCACTCTCCTTGTTGAAAGGGTGATAGTAGACCACGAAGAGCATATCTTTCTTCTCCTGGAGTGCCGATACCTCTTCATACTCGTAGGAGTCGAAAAACTCATCCACAAAGATGATCTCCTTTTTTTCATTGTCGTAGCGGTAGAGTTCACAGATCTGTCCTTTACCACCATCCATACCGCCTTCCACATTGATAGAGAGGGTGATCTTACCATCGGGTAGCGCAAAATCAGGATCGATGTTTATTCGCTCTATAAATGCAGAGTAGGGCTTACATCCAATCGGCTCCTTACTTTTCACTTCATTCATGCTGTTCAGGTACATCTTGTTGCGGCTGACTCCCTGGAGCAGGTCCTTCACCCCATTTGCCCGTATATAATCCTTCAGGAAGATTCCATATTCCACGAAGAGATCCGGGAATGCATCATCGAATGCATCATATACAGAGGTTGCACCGGCTTCCTGTTGCTTGTGGAGCTCCACTATCTTGTCATTGCCGTAACGATCGGCAATCCAGCGGACCAACCCGGCCATGCCGTAGCCGTGCGCGTTCTTTTCTTCACCTGTCAATGGGGAGAAACCCTCCAGAGGACAGAACTGGTTCCCCAGTTGCACAGATGATATGCCCTCCACGTAAAGGCTTTCAGCCCAGACGGCTACAACCTCATCCATCCAAAGGAAATCACCTCCCACAAACGATTTCGTTACCAACCATCGGGGGTCGTAATAGTATTGCACGAAGTGGGTCATCTCATGCATGATGGTGCGCTTGATCTCCTCTTTCTCTGATAGCTTCTGGCTGTTGATCACCAGCGAGTTCCAATCACTGCTGTAGCGGGAGGGAATAAAATAGCCGTAGGCATCTGCACCGCTCAGTTTCTTCACCTCCACCTGGATCTGTTTGTTCCTTTTCGCAAAACTGAATCCAATCGCTTCCAGCCGTTTGATGACTTCTTCCATATGCAGTGCGATATCCCTGCTCTCTTCGTGATAGAAGCGGGGAGCGTACACCACACATTTCTTCTCGGAGGTAATGGCCCTGCTTCCTGAATCATCCGATTCCTGATAGTCTTTTACCAATCCCACGATCAGCTCGCCTGTCTCATCGGAGATTTCTTCAAACGGCTCCAGCTCAGCGTAGTAGAGATCA
>JADLKK010000231.1 GCA_016839025.1 Proteiniphilum sp. | reverse complement strand
GCAGCAACCGCCGAGCCGATCACGCCGGAGACATTGCTGGCCATGCAGTATTGCAGTATATGATTCGACTTGTCGTACTTCAACGCCACATCGTTGGCTACGCGTGAGGCCATCGGCACGGCACTGAGTCCGGTGGCACCTACAAGTGGGTTGATCTTCTTCGCGGAGAAGAGGTTGTAACCCTTTACTGCAAGGATTCCACCAGCCACCGATACACAAAATGCAAGCAGTCCCCCCACAATGATACCCAGCGTCTGTAACGACAGGAACACCTCTGAGGTCATGGTTGCCCCCACGGTGAGGCCGAGGAAGATGGTAGCGGTGTTCATGATGGGCCCGGAGGCAGCATCGGCCAGTCGTCCGGTACTGGGACCGATCTCCTTCACCAGGTTGCCGAAGAGCAACATCCCCAGCAGCGGTGCCGAGGAGGGCACCAACACCGAGACAATTACCCCCAGCACGATGGGGAAGATGATTTTCACCGTCTTCAGGTGTTTGATCTCATGCTTCGGCGGATACTGCTTGTCCATCTTCTTCATATGGATCTTGAACTCCTTCTCGGTCATCAGCAGCTTCGCGATGAAGGGGATGATCACCGGCACCAGCGCCATGTAGGAGTAGGCGGCGATGGCAATCGGCCCCAGCAGGTGGGGTGCCAGCTTAATGGTGGTGTAAATGGCCGTGGGACCATCGGCACCACCGATGATGCCGAGTGAGGCAGCCTCCGGCAGCGTGAAACCCATCAGCACCGCACCGATCAGCACCGAGAAGATGCCCAGCTGTGCCGCCCCGCCGAAGAGGGAGAGCTTCAGGTTGCGCAACATCGGTCCGAAGTCGGTCAGCACCCCCACCCCCATGAAAATGATGGGGGGCAGGATGCCGGTCTTGATCAGTGAATAATAGAGTAAGTTCATGATGCCATGCTGGTCGGCAATATCGAGCAGGCTCATGTAGCTGCCGTCGGCGTTGTGCACCAGCGAGGTCTCCACGATGCCCAGACCCGCCCCCGGCAGGTTGGCCAGCAGCACACCGAAGCCGATGGGCACCAGCAGCAACGGTTCATACTGTTTCTTGATGCCCAGGTAGAGCAATACAAAGGCGATCATCCACATCAGGATGGTCTCCCACCCCATGGTGCTGAACCCGGTCATCTCCGCGATGTTGGAAAAGATATCTCCCATGCCTATTGCAGTTTAACCAGTATGTCATCCTCGTCGACCGAGGCACCGTTGTCGAAGCAGATCTCGGCAACCCTGCCGCTCACCTCGGCAGTGACGGCGTTGTAGGTCTTCATCGACTCAATGTAGCCGATCAGGTCACCCTCCTTCACCGTGTCACCTACCTTCAGCGGGCTCTCCGACGACTCCTTGGTGAGGAAAAACTTGCCTTCCAGCGGTGAGAGCACCTCCTGTACTGCATCCGTTGCGGGAGCAGCTACCACCGGGGAAGCGGGGGCAGTCTCTTTTTGGGAGGACGGTGACCCGCCGGTATTACTTCCAGGATAGGAGATGTTGACCACGAACTCCTCGTTGTCCACGTTTACCACCAACTGTTTCGGCAGGAAGGCATCAGCCGTAGATGCAGCAGGTGCTGCAGCGGTACCGGCTGTTGCGGCCGGTGCGCCAGCCTCCGCCTTGCGTTTTGCCAGATCGGCTTCAAACGCCTTCTTGGCTTCACCCGACTTGTAGGCACGGTATTGC
>JADLKK010000080.1 GCA_016839025.1 Proteiniphilum sp. | reverse complement strand
CTTTTATGTTTCGTTCTTTATTTTTCATGGCCGAAAAATAAAGCATCCCAACAACTTTACAAAATCAATTTGTATCGTATCTATTGATATAGGACAATTGAGTCAAGTTGGATTCCTTTAACTTATACTTTTCAGCCGTTTGTTGCTTTTGGAGAGGATGGCCTCCCTCAGCTTCTGCAGGGTTTTCTGCATGAGGTTCTTGGCCGATTGGGTGGTGATCTCCATTATGGAGGCGATTTCCTTGAATCCAAGTTGTTCCCGGTAACGTAAGTAGAGGAGCTGTTTTTGTCTGGGAGTGAGGGTCTCGTTGATGTATGAGACAAGTTGTTTTTTCTCCTCCGCGGCTTCTTTTTCCTCGATATTACTTCCTGCATGCTTTTCTGTGGCTAATTCTCTTTCGGGCAGGATCTCTATAGTGAAGGAGGGAATCTCTTCCTTGAGCCGTCGCATCAGGCGGCGACGGAACGAGATCAGTAGATACGCTTGAACGCTATCCACTTGCTGAGGTAGGGAGGAGCGTTTGTCGTGAAGGTAGACAAAGAGATCGTGAATTACATCCTCGAGTAACTCCCGGTTCCCGGTAAGGTGCAGACCATAACGGAACAATAACTTTACGTGCTGTACGTAAAGTTGCTCAAAGGCCTTATTGGAGCCTTTAATAAATGATTGCCATTGTTCCTGTTGTTCTTCCACTCTCATGTTCCCTCAGGGTTGCAAAGGTTTGTCTGGCACCTGGATTTTAAGTCCAGCTTCACACCAGTTTCAGCGATTGGTTGTGAGTTGCCTATTCTGCAAATTGTAAAATTGATATGTCGTAACGTGCAATTAATCGCGACGAAATTAGTGAAAATAAATGAAATTTTGAGGGTACTTTTTTTAATTTTCGTACTCTACCTTGTAGAGATCCGCATAAACTCCATTCATTAAACGTACGAAACTTTGAAGGTGAATAGCAAAATAGAATTAGAGCAACTGTTGGAAGATGGGGCGTTTATCCGGGCCGTAAGGCAGGGGGATAGGGATGCCATGGCCAGATGGGAGCGTGAGGTGATCGCAGGAAACCTCGATCAGGAGGAGCTCCTGCAGGCAAAACTTCTCGTGGAGATGCTCCACCGTGATGAAGAGGAGATAGATGAGCGGAGCGCCCGTCTGTGGAAAAGGGTGAACAGCACCGTGGCCCGACGTAAGCGGATACGTATTGCGGCATGGACTTCAACTGCCGCCGCGGTTCTCCTGGTGGCGTTTCTCGGTCTGTATCAGCTTCTCCTGAGGGAGTCCTCCGTCGGAGCCAACGACCGGGAAGCATGGGGATTGCTGCTCTCCTCCATGGAGGAGACCGACAAGATCATGCTGATTACCGGTAAGGACAGCATTAATGTAGAGGGAGACTTTGCAGAGATCGATGTGGCTGATGATCAGATCAGCGTGAACCGGGAGACGGTGGAGAAGGGTGATGAGGGCGAAGAGGTAGAACTGTTGCGGTTGATTGTGCCGGGCGGGAAACGTTCGTTCGTGCGGTTGCCCGACGGCTCGTCACTCTGGGTCAACTCCGGGTCGAGGTTAGTCTATCCGGCCAAATTTACCGGCCCCAAACGAGAGATCTACCTGGATGGCGAGATCTACGGAAACATCGCTAAAGATCCGGAAGGAAAGCCCTTCTCGGTCTACACTGGCAGGATGGAGGTGACGGTGCTGGGTACCGAACTCAATGTTCAGGCCTACGGTGCCGACCAACAGGAGGCTGTGGTGCTGGTGACCGGATCGGTGCAGGTGAAGCCTGAAAAGGCTGCCGCCCGGTTGTTGGTGCCGGGAAATATGGCTACGCTGATTGGAGAAACAGTTGCGGTGAGCGATGTAGACGTACAGGACTACATCTCCTGGAAGGATGGCTACATCCGTTTCAGGGAGGAGTCGTTGGCCAACCTCTCGCGCAGGCTCTCCCGCTACTATGGGGTGACGATTAGCTGCGACCCCGAAGTGGGAACGGTGAAGTGCTCGGGTGGGATCTACCTGCAGGACAACCTGGAGGAGGTGCTGGAAGGAATCACCATTTCGCTGCCGGTTACCTTTAAGAAGAATGAAGAGAGTTATGAGATAATACCTAAAACAAACTAAAAATTGAGTGCCTATGAGAAAACCGATCCTTTGAAAAATGAATCGGACGAGCAATACCGCCATATTGCCCGTCCTAGAGATGTTACAAATTTTGTGAATTTATAAACACCTATCTAACTTGCAAATGTATGATTTTTTTTCACGTTAACGAAAGAAAACGATTGTTTCTTCTAAGTAAGATCAAAATGTCAACATTACTGATCAGTTTGCTGGTTACCATCCTCCCCTTGCAGGCAAGGGGTGATTCGGTTACCTACAATTTCAACCTGAAAAATGTAAGCCTGGTGGATGCCATGGAGGTTGTCCGGGAAAAGACCGGTTACATCTTCTTTTATCAGGCCGACCTGGTAGATGCCTCACGGAAGGTGAACCTGCAGGTCAACGGACAGTCAATCAAGGAGACGCTCGACCGGCTCTTCGATGGTACCTGCCTGGAGTACCGGGTGAAGGGAAACCAGGTCTTCCTCTACAAGAAGGCCGAAGTTCCCGCCGCACAGCCCGAGTCGCTTGAGCAGAACAACAAGATCACCGTCACCGGTGTGGTAGTGGATGCAGAAGGGGTACCTGTCATCGGGGCCAACGTGCTGGAAGATGGCACTACCAACGGTACCATCACCGACATCAACGGACGGTTTACCCTCTCTAACGTCAATCCCGGAGCCAAGGTGAATGTATCCTTTATCGGCTACACCACCACCAGTTTCATGGCGAAGGAGGGGCATGTGGATGTGGTTCTCAGGGAGGACCCCATGACTATGGAAGAGGTGGTGGTTATCGGTTACGGTACACAACGCCGTTCGCTGGTGACCAGCGCCATCAGCAAGCTGGAGCTGGACGAGTCAACAACCCGCCTTGTGACCAGCCCCGGACAGCTGCTCAACGGCAGGATTGCCGGTGTAACCACCTTTACCGGTTCGGGTAACCTGGGTAGTGGTGAGCGGATGAGTATCCGCGGTATGTCGTCGATCAGTGCGGGAAACGAGCCGCTCTACGTGATTGACGGAGTTCCTATCACCAGTGATAACGCCAACCTCTTCAATTTCGGGGAGGATATGAGCCCGTTGTCTACCCTCAACATCGCCGACATCGAGTCTATCGTGGTGCTGAAGGATGCCGCCTCAGCAGCCATCTACGGTTCACGCGCCACCAACGGTGTTGTGGTGATCACCACCAAGAATGGCCGTGAGGGCAAGTCGGATGTAAGGATCAACGTGAGCACCGGCCTCTCCCAGTTCCCAAACGTGGGTAAGATCAAGTTTGCCGACTCCGAGCTCTATGTGAAGTCCTACAATGAGGGTGTAGCCAACTACAACAGGCAGTATGGCTACATGGTGGGAGACAGAGGCTACAAGGTGCCCATCTCCAACCCCTTCGGCAACCTGCCAGATACCGACTGGATGGGGCTGATCACCCAGACCGGAAGCTCGTTCAACGTGGATGCCTCCTTCTCAGGTGGAACCGAGAAGACAAAATATTACATGGGGGCCAACTACAACAACATGGAGGGTATCATTAAGACCAACAAGATGGACAAGGTGAACTTCAACGCCAAGTTGAACCACCAGTTCAAGCCCTGGCTGGAAGTAGGCCTCAACAACTCGGCCAACTACACGAAGAACTACCAGGTGCCGGGTGCCAACCTGGGCTCCACGGTGATTGGACGTGCCATTGAACAGCGTCCCTTCGACCGTCCCTACAAGCCCAACGGCGAGTACTACATCGGAGGCACCGACGAGCTGACCCGCCACAACATTGTACAGATCCTGAACGAGCAGGATGCCTACCTCGAGAACTTCCGCTTTATCGGCAACTACTACGCCCAGCTGAAGTACAAGGAAAAGCTCACTTACAGATACTCGTTCAGTGCCGATATCTATCATACCTATGACTTTACCTACTACAACGAGAATCACCCCTACGGGATGGGAAGCGGTCGCATGATCGACCAGAACCGTCTGGTGACCAACATCCTGAGTGACAATGTGCTGAACTACAACGACAAGTTCTTCGACAACCTGTCGCTCAGCGCAACCCTCGGACACTCTTTCCAGCTGGTGAAGAACCGCAACGCCAGCGTTGACGGACGTGGTTTCCCCTCGCCCTCGTTCGACGTGGGCAGTGTGGCCAGTGAGATCCTCGGCTCCACCAGCGCCGGTGTCTATGCGATGGAGTCCTATTTTGGCCGTACGACGCTCTCTTACCTCGACCGTTACATCCTGACCGGTACCTTCCGTACCGACGGTTCCTCCAAGTTCTCCCGCGAGAACCGCTGGGGCTGGTTCCCCTCGGTGTCGCTGGGATGGAACATCTCCAACGAGGAGTTCATGAAGGATGCCGATACCGAGCTGAAGTTCCGCGTGAGCTATGGCAAGACCGGAAACCAGGCCGGCATTGGCAGGTATGACTACCAGGCCCTCATGATGGGTGGCTACAACTACCGTGGTGGAAGCGGTATTGCCGTCTCTACCTTCGGCAACAAGGACCTGACCTGGGAGAAGGCTGACCAGTATGACGTAGGTTTCGACGTCACCTTCCTCAAGGGACGGATCAACATGATGATCGACGGCTACCTGAAGAATACCAAGGATCTGCTCTACAGCATGCCGATCCACGCCACCAGCGGGGTAACCTCCATCATCTCCAACATCGGGTCGATGCGCAACGTGGGTGTCGAGTACACGCTGAATACCCACTTCAATATCGGCAAGGTGGAGTGGCTGTCGCAGTTCAACATCGCCACCAACCGGAACAAGATAACTTCGCTGATTGATGAGACCGCCCCCATCAGCATCGGTTCGAACCGTGCACTGAAGGTGGGTCATGAGATGGGTGCCTTCTATATCTTCAAGATGGAGGGTATCTACCAGTATGACGGCGAGGTGCCCAAGCCGCAGTATGATATGGGAATCCGTGCCGGTGACGTGAAGTGGAAGGATGTTGACGGCAACGGCATCATCAATGACAACGACCGCGTGCTGATAGGATCGTCCAATCCCGACTTCTTCGGCGGATTCAACAACACCTTCCGCTACAGGAACCTGCAGCTGGATGCCTTTATCACCTACTCCTCCGGACAGGATGTCTATGCCCAGTGGATGACCACGGTTGCCCGCCCTGGTTACCGGATGGCCCTCTTGGAGGAGTATGCCCGGAATGCCTGGATAGGACCGGGTAGCACCAACTTCTATACCCGTGCCATGGAAGGGGATGTGAACAACAACCGCAACTCAGACCGCTTCCTGAAGGATGGTTCATTCATGCGTCTGCGTACGGTGACGCTGGGTTACAACCTGCCCAAAAAGCTGCTGGAGCCGATGAAGGTGAAGAGCCTTCGGCTTTACCTGCAGGGCGACAACCTGCTGCTGCTTACCCGCTATCCGGGATGGGATCCGGAGATCAGTACCGATCTCGATCCAAGGTATGTGGGAGTTGACAACTGGGTGGTGCCGCAGGCGCGTACTATCCTGATCGGGGCAAACCTGAGCTTTTAATTGAACCCGGAAATTCATCACGTGAAACACCAATTTGAAAAATTGAAACTTATGCGAAAACTGATATTACCTATCATACTTTTCATGGGCTTGGCCTGCTCCTGCTCCGGTTATCTCGACCAATACTCCAGGGCCGCGATCTCGCCGGATGCGGTGACCCGGAAAGATATCCCTGCGGTGAGAAACGGTATGTACAGCAGGGTACAGAATGCGCCGGGCGAACGGGCATACATGATGTTCGACATCCTGAGCGGCATGATCCAGACCGGTACCGGAAGTCCGCGTGACCTGATCAACTCCACGCTCAGTCCGCTCAACTCCTATGTGCAGACCAACTGGAACGGTCTCTACAATGCACTCTACCAGGTGAACAACATGCTGGATATTACCGAGAAGTATTCCGATACTGAAGTGGCAAGGCTGGCCCGCGGCGAGGCCTACTTCTTCAGGGCCTGGATCTACTACAACCTGGTGACCCGTTGGGGTGGGGTACCTATCCTCCGGGAGAACTCCATGGAGAAACTGCCGAGAAACAGCGAGGCGGAGGTGTGGGCCTTCATCGAGGAGAATATAGAGGAGGCACTCCCACTGCTGGGACGTTCATCCACCTATTACCTGGTCTCGAAGGATGCCGCCATCGCGCTTCTGGCCCGGACAAAGCTGGCCCAGAAGAAGCTGGGCGAGGCTGCAGCTCTGGCCGAGCAGCTGATCACCTCGGGCGACTACAAGCTCGACAGCTTTGAGAAGATCTTCCGCAAGACGATGAATACGGAGATCATCTTCGCTTTCGAGAACCTGACCGAGGAGTCGTCGGTCAATCTGAGCGACCTCTACTACACCTACGGCCATCCCAACAAGGGACAGGGAACCTATCGGCTGAACGCCGAACTGGTGAAGCTCTTCAGCGACAATGACAAGCGGAAGAGCATTACTATCATCAATATCGCCGGAACCGACTGTCTCAACAAGTATCCGAGCGGACAGACAGGTACCGACCCGCTGATTCTCTTCCGGATCGCCGAGATGTACCTGATCAGCGCCGAGGCACAGGGACGGGCGGCCGGTCTGAGCCGTCTGAACGAATTGCGCCGTTTCAGGGGACTGGAGGATATCTTCCCGGCCAATGACGAGGAGTATCTCACCGCCATCCTCAATGAACGCAGACGGGAGCTGATCGGGGAGAACTTCCTCTATTACGACCTGGTACGGACGGGCCGTGCGGTACCGGATCTGGGCATCCTGGATCACCAGGTGAAGCTTCCCATCCCGGGACGTGAACTGCAGTTGAATACCAATCTGACGCCTAACCCGGGATACTAGCAGTCAATGCAAGTTATTAACATCAAAACTGGACGAAACCAATGAATTTGAAAAAATATCTTTTCATACTGATCGCGCTGATCAGCATTTCTACCACCCATGGGTGCAACGAGAACGATATCGCTACGGTATTTGAGGTGAAACCCCAAACCGCGGTAGGGAAGAAGCTGGCTGAAGGGACCGACCTGATCGGTCACCTCTTCTCCGATTCCACCTACACGGTTATCAACGGGGTAGAGGCCACCGAGGTGAAATATCTCTCCATGAAGGGTCTGGCAATGAAACTCTTCGTGATGGAGGTGGACCTGACGAAGCCCAACATCGCCATCGTGGCTTCGATGCCCAACAATAAGAATGAGTTCGGCATGCAGCAGATGACGGCACAGGCCAAAGCTTACGATTCAGACTCTACCATGGTGTGGGGTGGAATCAATGCCGATTTCTACAACATGACCACCGGCGTGCCGCAGGGGATTGTTTACCGGAATGGCACGGCGGTGAAGACCACTTTCCAGGATGCGGTCTGCACCTATTTCGCGATCACTAGGGATGGTAAGGCGGTGGTTGCCGGCCAGGATCGCTATCCCGAACTGAAAGATCAGATCAAGGAGGCCGTGGGTGGCCGGGTCTGGCTGGTTCAGGACGGGGGACTGGTGAAGCAGACAGCTACCGAAGTTGAGCCCCGTACCACCATCGGGGTGTCGGAAGATGGGATGAAGGTCTATATGATGGTGGTGGATGGCCGCAACTTCCACTACTCCAACGGTATGTCGTATGAGGAGCTGGGCAAGTGCATGAAGGCACTGGGGGCCTACAACGCCATCAACCTCGACGGCGGAGGCTCTTCCACTTTCTTCATCCGCCGTTCGGCCGGTTTCGAGGACAACCGTTTCGAGATTCGCAACTGGCCGACCGACAATGGCGGCAAGGAGCGTGCGGTTGCCAATGGCTTATTGATTATCTCCAAAGAGTAAACCAAACAGGATAAGACCAATGAAACAGATCAATATAACGTTTTATAGGCTTTTGCTTTTTCTCCTGACTGTAGGCATGGTATCTGCCTGCTCGGAGAAGATAGACATGGGGAGTTTCGTCCCGGAAACTCCTGAATACTCCATTGAGGGCGGGGATATCACTATCCCCAAGGAGGGAGGTGAGTTTACCGTCAACGTGAAATCCAACCTCCCCTGGCGGGCCAAGAGCAACGCGTCGTGGATCACCTTGGTGGAGGAGAGCGGCCTGGGTGATGGCAAGATCACCTTCACGGCCAGCCGTAACCGCTCTGTAGACCCGCGCGAGGGCGAGCTGATTGTCTGGGTGACCAGCGATGGTGAGAAGCGGGTAAAGGTGGTTCAGCTCCCCAGTGAGCCGAGCGATCTGGTGAACCACTATTATGTGAAGGTGACCGGCAACGACAGCAACGACGGTCTCTCGTGGGAGAACCCCATCACGCTGGTGGCCGCGCTCGACCGGGTGGCACCGGGCGACATTGTCCATATTGCAGAAGGGACCTACGTTCCGGTGAACCGGGTGACCAACGGCAATGCCGATGGTGACGTGACCTTCGAGATTCACAGCAACATCACGCTGATTGGTGGATATCCGTCCGATGCCAAAGAGGGTGACCAGCCTGATCCGGAGAACCATCCCACTATCCTGAGCGGTAACCACCAGGTGTTCCATACCATGGTTGTCACCGCGCCTGTAGAGGAGGGCAAGAGCGTTGTACTCAGGAACCTTGTCATCACTGGTGGTAGTGCGGGCAACTCGAGCGCTGGAACCCTCAACATCAGCGGCCATATTTTCCGTCGCTCCTATGGTGGCGGAATGAATGTGGGCGGCTCGCACGTGGAGATGTACAACTGCAAGGTTACCGGAAACGAATCAGGCCAGCACGCAGCCGGTATCTACATGTTCGATGGTGCCGTGATGAAGCTGGTTGACTGCGACATCACCGAGAACAAGGGAGTCCTTGACGGCTCCAACGGTGGCGGTATCTTCAACGAGTCGTCCACCCTCTACATGACCAACTGCAGCGTGATGAACAACACAGTTTGGGGTGTGGGTGCCGGAGTCTATACCTACAGTGCCAACACCAACACCTATCTCTACCTCTATAACTGTACTGTATCGGGCAACTCCACCAATGCCGGTCCCAACACCAACAGAAGGGGCGGCGGTCTCTATGCCCGAGAGTTCACCAGGGGACTGATCGTAAACAGCACCTTCCATGGCAACGAGAGTGGCAATGGCGGTGGCATCAGCCTCTATGGCGCCGCAGGCAAGACCTCCGAGGTAACCCTCATCAGCAGTACGGTGACCGACAACTATGCGATCAACAAGGCTGCCGGTGTGGAGACGCTGGCCAACACCACGCTCAAGGCCTACAACTCGATTGTTGCAGGCAACCGGGCTGTAACCAATGCCGATATGGAAAGTGCAGCCAACACGGCATCGCTTTCCTACATGGTGGTGGGTAGCCAGTTGAGGGACGGTTCCGGTGCTGCGGTCTCGGGTGTAACCTTCGATGCGGCCACCATGCTGGGTGCGCTGACAGACAACGGCGGCAGGACCCCCACCGTGATGCTCTCGGCCAGCTCGCCGGCGGCTACGATGGGTATGGATGTCGATGAACTGAGACAGTTGTCACTCGATTTCAATCCGCCAATCGACCTCGATATCATCCTGAAAGACCAGACAGGTGTTTCACGTGAAGGTAAAAAGGCGATGGGTGCAGTGGTACCCCGTTGACAGCAATATAAACAGCTCTATTTTGCCGGGGCTCTTCCAGTTTTCATCTGGAGGGGCCTCGGCTCTTTTTTAACCAAAAATAACTTTCATTTGTATTGCAATAAAATGCAACAAAAAAAAATATCAAGAAAATTCAATTTAGTTTGTTGAAAATAAAGGTTCTATATGAAATACTGTGGGTAGTCAAATTTG
Organism: Proteiniphilum sp.; assembly: GCA_016839025.1. Taxonomy (GTDB): domain Bacteria; phylum Bacteroidota; class Bacteroidia; order Bacteroidales; family Dysgonomonadaceae; genus Proteiniphilum. The sequence goes on along the minus strand of JADLKK010000080.1, from coordinate 40 downwards.
AGTTTGCCACAGGTAAAGTAAATCATGTTAATAAAATTCC
>JADLKK010000230.1 GCA_016839025.1 Proteiniphilum sp. | reverse complement strand
CTCCCGCAACTTCCGCAACGAGGGGATGGACCGGACACACAACCCGGAGTTCACCGTGATGGAGATCTACGTGGCGTACAAGGACTACAAATGGATGATGGAATTTACCGAGCAGATGCTGGAGCAGGTAGCCCGGCAGGTGCTGGGTACCACAAAGGTACAGGTGGGTGATCATGAGATTGACTTCAAGGCACCCTATCGGCGGGTGACCATGATCGACGCCATACGCGAACATACCGGCATCGACATCAGCGGCATGGATGAGAAACAGCTGCGTGTGGTATGCCGTGAGCTGGGTGTGGAAGAGGATGATACCATGGGCAAGGGGAAGCTGATCGACGAGATCTTCGGCGAGAAGGCGGAAGGCAACTACATTCAGCCTACCTTTATCATCGATTACCCCATCGAGATGTCACCCCTCTGCAAGCGTCACCGCGAAAACCCGGAGCTGACCGAGCGGTTCGAGCTGATGGTCAACGGCAAGGAGCTGGCCAACGCCTACTCCGAGCTGAACGACCCGATCGACCAGCGGCAGCGGTTCGAGGAGCAACTGCGTCTCTCCGAGAAGGGAGATGACGAGGCGATGTTCATCGACCAGGATTTCCTGCGTGCCCTGGAGTATGGGATGCCTCCCACCTCCGGTATGGGTATCGGTATGGATCGCCTCACCATGTTGCTGACCGGGCAGACCTCCATACAAGAGGTGCTGCTCTTCCCGATGATGCGCCCCGAGAAAACAGTGAAGAAAGATCCGCTCGCCCGTTATGCCGAGGCGGGCATACCCGAAGAGTGGGCAGCCCTGCTTCAAAAAGCGGGATACCTGCTGGTGAAGAGCCTTAGCGAGGCCAACCCCAACAAGTTGCACCAGGAGATCTGCGGGATGAACAAGAAGTTCAAGCTGGGACTGAACAATCCCACCCCCGGGGAGGTTAAAACATGGACAGAACAAGCCGCTTCACTTTAACGGTCTGAATATCTGAAATTAGACAAGATGGATTCAATCGGCAAAATCTGTATCCTGGGTGGCGGCACCTGGGGAACGGCACTCGCCAAAATGGTGCTGATGAACCAGAAACATATGAACTGGTTCATCCGCCGCGACGATCAGATTGAAGGCTTCTACAAGCTGGGACACAACCCCTCCTATCTGACCAATGTGAAGTTCAACCTGGCACAGATCACCTTCTACTCCAACATCGAGAAGGCGATCAAAGACTCTGACACCATCATCGTAGCCATCCCCTCCCCTTATGTGAAGCAATACTTCCGCCGTATCTGGAACAGCTCCTTCCGCGGTAAGTTTGTGGTCTCGGCACTCAAAGGGATCATTCCCAGCGACAACGTGGTGATGAGCGAGTTCCTGGCAGCCAACTACAAGATTCCTTTCGAGAACATCGGTGTGCTCTCCGGCCCCTGCCATGCAGAGGAGGTAGCCCTTGAGCGGCTCTCCTTTCTCACGGTAGCCAGCAAAGATCGGGAAAAGGCTACGCTGCTCTCCGAAGCGATCAGCTCCCGGATACTGAAAACGAGGATCTCCGACGACGTGGTGGGCATCGAGCTGGCGGCAGTGCTGAAAAACATCTACGCCATCGCGGCCGGCATCTGCCAGGGATTGCTCTACGGCGATAACTTCCAGGCGGTGCTGATGAGCAACTGCGCCAAAGAGATGTCTGCCTTTCTCAACGGTGTGTTGCCCATGGAGCGCTGCATC
>JADLKK010000229.1 GCA_016839025.1 Proteiniphilum sp. | reverse complement strand
CGTTGACTCGCCGGCTGCCGGGTAAGGATTGCGAAGTGGTGGTGGTCGATGCGCAAAGCGGGCATCCGGTAGCGGATGCGCAGGTGTTGCTGTACAATCAGGAAAAGGAAGATACGAAGTTGGCAAAGACTTTGACTACGGATGAGCAGGGCAAGGTGGTGTTTCCCTGGGATGCTACGTTCCGCTTTTTTAGGGTGAGTGCTGCGGGCGATGAGTCCATGCCTTATCAGCATTGGCAAGCGGGACATTATTATCAGGAAGTGGCCCGATACAAGGAGGTGGTGCAATTGTTTACGGATCGAACCATTTACCGGCCGGGACAAACGGTGTATGTAAAGGGGGTGGCGTATGAGCAGATGGAGGACAGCAGCCGGGTGGTGGCCGACAAGACGTATGAGGTGAGGCTGTTTGGTGCCAACGGGCAAAGAATAGATACACGCAGGTTACCTACGAATGAATTTGGTTCTTTTCATCTGGAGTTTGTGTTACCGGCATCGGGATTGAATGGGGTGTACAGGCTGACTGCTGAAAATACGGAGTGTAGTTTCAGGGTGGAGGAGTACAAACGACCTACGTTCTTTGTGGCATTTGATGAGGTGAAGGATGAGTTTCAGCTCAATGATTCGGTCGGGGTGAGGGGCACTGTTCGTACGTATAGTGCGGTGCCGCTGATGAAGGTGAAGGTTCGTTACACGGTGACTCGCCAGGCCGGTGGTTGGTGGCGCATGGGGCGTATGCAATCGGAGGTTATCGGAAGCGGTGAAACAGAAACGGCGGTGGACGGCAGTTTTGTGGTGCCCGTGAAGTTAACGCCCGGCAAGGAGGATATGCCTCAGGGGCGTTATTACAGGTATGCCGTGGAGGCGACGGTGACTAGTGATGCGGGCGAAACGCAAACGGAAACGTTTGATATTCGTGCGGGTGAGCGGTCGCTGGTTTTAAGTACGACTCTCAAAGATGCGGTGTGTCGCGACGATTCTATTTGGACTACGTTTGAGGCTCGCAATCTTTCGGATAAGCAGGTGGCGGTGAACGGGGTGTACCGGTTGCTGCGCTACACGGATGTGAAAGCGGATCGAGTGGACTCTGTCGCTGTGGCGCAGGGTTCGTTTGTTGCCAATGAAAAGATGTTTTTGGCAGATTGGCAGGCTTTGCCGTCGGGGGCTTACAAGCTGGTATTGCAGGCGCGCGATGCAAAGGGCAGGGAGGTGACTTTCTCAACGAAGGTGGTGCTGTTCTCGCTCCGTGACACGCGTCCGGCTGAAACAACTGATTTATGGTATCATCCGGTGAATACGGAGTTTGATGCCACGCACCCGGCTGTGTTTGTGGTAGGTACTTCGCATGCTGATGCGTATGTACTGATGGATGTGCTTTACGGTGATCAAAAGCCCGAAAGCCGGGTGTTGCATTGGTCGGACTCTATAGAGACGTTCCGCCTTCCGTATCTGGAGAAATACGGTGACGGGGTGAATGTGCAGTTCTGCTTCGTGAAGAACGGGCAGGTGTATCAGCAGAGTGTGAGGCTGACGAAGAAGCAACCGGAGAAATGGCTAAAAGCAAAATGGCAGGTGTTCAGAGATAAGTTGCAACCGGGTAAGAAGGAGGAATGGAGGCTCACGCTGACTACTCCTCAGGGTAAGCCGGCGCATGCGGAGATGCTGGCAACCATGTATGATGCGTCACTCGATAAGATATGGGACAATGAGCAGGAGTGG
>JADLKK010000079.1 GCA_016839025.1 Proteiniphilum sp. | reverse complement strand
GGAAATTGGAAAACAAACTATGCTGTAATCAACCCTCCGGGAGGAATCCAGGATCCCAATCTGTTTGTGGATACGGATGGCAGGGTTTACCTCTATGAAGAGTCCTCCAACCGCTGGCCCATCAGGGGTGTGGAGCTCGATCCCGAAAACTACTATATCCCGAAAGGAGAGCAGGTCGATCTCTTCAGACTCGACCCCGACAATCACGGCTGGGAGCGCTTCGGACAGGATCACCGCTCCGACGTGGCTCCCTTCATTGAGGGTCCCTGGATGGTGAAGCACAACGACACCTACTACCTGATGTACGGTGCCCCCGGCACGCAGTGGAACGTCTATGCCGACGGGGTTTATACCGCCGACAACCCCCTGGGACCCTTCACCTATGCCCCCTACAACCCGGTGGCCTACAAGCCGGGCGGCTTCCTCAACGGCTCGGGACACGGCAGCGCGGTGAAGGACAACCGGGGCAACCACTGGCACTTCTCCACGATGGCCATCTCGGTCAACTACAAGTTTGAGCGCCGGATCGGCATGTATCCGGCCGGTTTTGAGGAGAACGGACAGATGTATGTCAACACCGCCTATGGTGATTACCCCCACTACCTCCCCGACGTGGAGGTGGAGGATCACAAGCATCGCTTCACCGGATGGATGCTCCTGTCGAAAGATAAGCCGGTGAAGAGCAATTCGGTGCTGACCGGAGTGCGGCGCAACGTGGCGGACGAGCAGGAGAAAGGGTATATGCCGGAACAGGAGGCCGCCGACTATGGCATCGGGAAGATCAACGATGAGAACATCCGCACCCTCTGGGTGGCCGAAAGCAACAGCGACACCCTCTGGTTTGAGATGGATCTGAAGCGTGTGATGACCCTCCGTGCCTTTCAGCTGAACTACCAGGATTTCAACGCCACCATCTTCGGCAAACCCGACACACTGCGGCAACAGTTTGTGATCGAGACCTCGGTCGACGGCACCGCATGGCAGACCACGGTCGACTTTTCAAAGAACGACGAGGATCGTCCGCATGCCTACATCGAGCTGGAACAGCCGGTGAAGGGTCGCTACATCCGTTTCACCAACAAACAGTTCCCCAACCGCTACCTGTCCATCGGCGAGTTCCGGGTCTTTGGGAATGGCAACGGTGAGAAACCTGCCATGCCCACATCATTCCGGGTAGAACGGCAGGCCGATCCGCGCAATGCCGACATCAGCTGGGACCCGGTGGAGAATGCGATGGGGTACGTGCTCTACTGGGGTATCGAACCGGACAAACTGAACAACTCGGTGATGATCTACAACCAAACAACCTATGAGCTGAGGGCGCTCAACAAAGGGGTGGAATACCATTTCGCCATCGAGGCATTCAACGAGAACGGGATCTCTGCGCGGGTGAAATGCGGAATCTCATACGGGTAGGGAAGGCGTCTCCCTCTTTTTTTAAAGATTCTTATGAGGTTCATGCAAACGGATTGACTATTTTTGTAGGCGACAAACAACAGCAGCATGAACGACAAGATGCAAGACCTCTCTTCATATGAGATCAACCTGGATCGTATCAACGAAGGGAATGGTGACACCCTGATGGCGTCGCTGGGAATACGCTTCACCCATCTCTCTCCGGGTCGCTGCGAGGCGGTGATGGCAGTCGAGAAAAAAGTGTGCCAACCCTTCGGGATTCTGCACGGAGGAGCCACCCTGGCACTGGCCGAGACGGTGGCGGGACAAGGGTCACTGATGCTATGCAGCGAGGAAGAGGTACCTGCCGGCATCCAAGTAAGCGGCAACCATCTCTCCCCCGCCAAGGAGGGTGAAACCGTACATGCCGTGGGAACGGTACTGCAGAAGGGACGAACCATCCATATTTGGCACATCGATGTCACCGCCGGCGACGGGAGAATAATCTCCACCGTACGGGTGGTCAACAGCATACTGAAAAGACGATGAGCAGCGAGGAGAAGCATCTGATCCTGGATGCACTGATTGAACGGGATGTCTCCTTTGCCATCTGCCGATTGCCGGGAGAGCAGACACCCCGTTTTGTGATGCAACAGAGCGGGTCTCCTTTGCGACTGGACGACCTGGAGTCACTGACCAACCAGCAGGGGTTCGTAGTGGCTCCTTTCCGCATCACCTCCGCATCACCCTTGCTGGTGATCCGTGCCGACCGGAGAGAGCTTCCCCGCTTGTCGGACCTGCTGGAGATGCCTCTCCCGAACCACTCCCCACAACCGGATACGGAAGATGATCCCGAACCGGGAACCAGTGGTAAAAAAGAGTACAGGGAACGGTTTCAACGGTTCATGCAGCCACTGCGGAACGGCGAACTGGAAAAGGTGGTGCTCTCGCGTTACAAAACAGTTGCACGAAAGAAAGGATTCTCACCGGGACGCACCTTCTGGCGCGCCGTAAGCAAGTATGAACGCTCCTGCGTCTACCTGTTTCACACCCGGGAGAGTGGCAGCTGGCTGGGAAGCACACCCGAGATTCTCCTTACCGGCAAAGGGAACAACTGGCAGACCGTTGCGCTGGCTGGCACCCGCTATCCCGGCTCGGGACAGATCTCCTGGGACGACAAGAACCTCCGTGAGCAGCACCTGGTCACCTCCTACCTGTTGCGACAACTCTCCACCTTCGGGATCACCCCCGAGATCAACGGCCCCTATACCGTACGTGCCGGGAGCCTGGCACACCTGAAGACCGATTTTCGCTTTCTGTTGCCCGGGAATACCGCTGTCGGTTCGCTGCTGCAGGCGCTCCACCCCACTCCTGCCGTATCGGGATTGCCCAAGGAGGAGGCGTTCCGCTTTATACAAAACCATGAGGGGTACGACCGACGCTACTACACTGGCTTCCTGGGAATGCTCAACCGGGAGGAGGAAACCACCCTCTATGTGAACCTGCGCTGCTTGCAGATCGGGAAAAGCAGGCTCACGCTCTATGCCGGCAGCGGGCTGCTTGCCTCTTCCAGCTGCAAGGAGGAGTGGAAAGAAACCGAACAGAAGACAGGAACAATGGGAGGCATCATCTAATCGCCGGAATCATGTATTCAGACAAAAAAAATGTATTACAACTGACAGCCCTGCTCAAGGCACACAACATCACCCATCTCGTGCTCTCTCCCGGATCGCGCAATGCCCCATTGATCCACTCCTTTGCTGCCGACAGCGATTTCACCTGTTACAGTGTGGTGGATGAGCGGAGTGCCGGCTTCTTCGCCCTGGGGGTGGTACAAGCCCTGCAGCGACCGGTGGCGGTATGTTGCACCTCCGGCACAGCAGCGCTCAACCTGGCTCCCGCGGTGGCAGAGGCCTATTATCAGGAGCTACCGTTGCTGGTGATCACTGCCGACCGCCCCCCGGCATGGATCGGACAAACAGACGGGCAGACCATCCCCCAGATGGGGATGTTCGGCACACTGGTGCGCCGGTCGGCACAACTCCCCGAGGGGAAGGATGCAGAGGAGGAGTGGCACTGCAACCGCCTGATCAACGAGGCGATCCTGAGCCTAGACAAGGATGGCTCCTTCGGCCCTTCGCACATCAATATCCCTCTCTCTGAGCCGCTCTTCACCTTCAACATGGAGCAGCTTCCGCAGGTGCGGGTGATCCGTCGGCCAAAAACATTGTTCTCCCTGCCTCAGGAACAGACAAAAGAATATGTAGCCCGTTTCGGCCGGTCGGCCAGGAAAATGATCATCGTGGGGCAACTGCCCCCGGGTCACGGGCTGACCGGGCCCCTGCAACGATTGGCTGAGGAGCAGGGAGTGGCAGTGCTGGCAGACCGGCTCTCCAACCTCCCCACCGGTCTGTTGGATCGTTTTGACGTCCTGTTGCGCACCGCAGGAGAAGAGGTGTTGCAGACGTTGGCACCGGAGCTGGTGATCACGCTGGGGGGACACCTCACCTCCAAACGACTGAAGCAATTTATCCGTAAGGCGGAGATCAGGGAACTTTGGCACCTCACTTCCTCCGGTGAGGTGACCGACACCTTCATGCAGCTGACCGATCTCATCTGTTGCGAACCGGCTGCCTTCCTGCAACAGTTGACAGCAGCGCCGGCTGACAAAACCGGGAACCGGTTCCGGGAAGCCTGGTTGCACGCTGCCGCAACAATCACACCACCGGAAGCTTCCTACTCCGATCTCTCTGTGACAGGCTGCCTCCTGGAGCAGCTACCCGCAGAAGCGACCCTTCACCTGGCCAACAGCAACGCTGTCTATCTTGCTCAGCTGTTCGACCTCCCTGCCGGGGTGGAGCGCTACTGCAACCGGGGCACCAACGGCATCGAGGGATCCCTCTCCACCGCTGTGGGCTATGCCGCCGCCTCGGGACGGTTAACCTTCCTGCTGACAGGCGACATGAGCTTCTTCTACGACATGAACGCTCTCTGGAACCGTCACCTCTCCCCCAGCCTGCGCATCCTGCTGAACAACAACGGCGGAGGCGGCATCTTTCATACCTTGCCAGGACTCAACCGGTCGGGAGCACTGAACGACTACGTAGCGGCAGCACATCACACCGAAGCCTGCAGATGGGCTGAACAGCAGGGTTTCCGCGTGCTTACGGCCCGCAACAGCGAGGAGCTGCAGCAACAACTACCCCTCTTCATGAACCGGGAGGGGGAGCAACCTGTTTTACTGGAGGTATTCACCTCAATGGAGGAGAACCGAAAAGTGATCCAATCCTATTACGAACAACTCAAACACCATAACAAATGACAAAAAGAGAATGGAGTCCCATCAGGGAATATGAAGATATCCTGTTTGATTTTTACAACGGTATTGCCCGCATCACCATCAACCGCCCCCGCTACCGGAACGCATTTACACCTACCACCACCACTGAAATGAGTGACGCGTTGCGCATCTGCCGCGAGATGGAAGAGGTGAGCGTGGTGGTGCTCACCGGTGCCGGTGACAAGGCCTTCTGCTCCGGTGGCGACCAGAACGTGAAGGGCAAGGGAGGCTACATCGGCAAGGATGGCGTGCCACGCCTCAATGTGCTGGATGTGCAGAAGCAGATCCGTTCCATCCCCAAGCCGGTGATCGCCATGGTGAACGGCTACGCAATCGGCGGTGGACATGTGCTGCATGTGGTGTGCGACCTCTCCATTGCCTCCGAGAACGCCATCTTCGGTCAGACGGGACCCCGTGTGGGCAGCTTCGACGCCGGCTTCGGATCCTCCTACCTGGCCCGCATCGTAGGGCAGAAGAAAGCGCGCGAGATCTGGTTCCTCTGCCGTCAGTATAACGCACTGGAGGCACTGGAGATGGGACTGGTGAACAAGGTGGTGCCACTCGACCGCCTCGAGGACGAGGTGGTAGAGTGGGCTGAAACGATGATGCAGCACAGCCCTCTGGCGCTGCGCATGATCAAGGCGGGCCTCAACGCCGAACTGGATGGGCAGGCGGGCATCCAGGAGCTGGCGGGCGACGCCACCATGCTCTACTACCTCACCGAAGAGGCACAGGAGGGTAAGCAGGCCTTTCTGGAGAAACGAAAGCCCGACTTTAAAAAATTCCCCAAACTACCCTAAGCCAATAACAGCGTGTTCACCAGCGAGATCATCCCCTACACGCTGCGGTTCAAACGACCTGCCGGCACCTCCCGTGGCGTCTACCGCGAGCACCGGGTATGGTATGCAGTGCTCCGCGACAGGGAGGATCCGGACCACTTCGGCATCGGCGAGTGCGCCCCGCTGCCCGGGCTGAGCTGCGACTACAACAGCCGTTATGAAGAGACGCTCAGCAGCTTCTGTCGGATCCTGGAGGAACGGCAGCAGCTCGACATTGAGCCACTGCGCTCCTACCCTTCCATTCTCTTCGGACTGGAGAGCGCCCTGCAACATTACCAACAGCGTTCATGGCAACTCCGGGAGAGCCCCTTTAGCCGCGGGGTGGAGGGGATCGCCATCAACGGGCTGATCTGGATGGGCAACATCGAACAGATGAGACAGCAGGCAGAGAGGCTGCTGCAAAGGGGATTCAGCTGCATCAAGCTGAAGATCGGCGCCATCGCCTTTGAGGAGGAGCTGAGGTTGTTGCGTGATATCCGAATCGGCCATCCCGGTGTCACCCTCCGCGTGGATGCCAACGGCGCATTCACACCCGACGAAGCAGGGGCAAAGCTGCAACGGTTGACCGCGCTCGAAATCCACTCCATCGAACAACCGATCCGGGCGGGTCAGAGGGAGGAGATGGCCCGTTTATGCGGCGCCACTCCCCTGCCCATCGCGTTGGATGAGGAGCTGATCGGCATCTGCCACCCGGAGGAGAAGAGACAGCTGCTGGAAACGACACAACCGCAATACATCATCCTCAAACCTTCGCTACACGGCGGTATCAGCGGCTGCACCGAGTGGATCGCACTGGCCAACGAGCTGGGTATCGGATGGTGGATTACCTCTGCCCTGGAGTCCAACATCGGCCTCAACAGCATCGCCCAGTGGTGTGCCACCCTCGGCAACCCCCTACCGCAGGGACTCGGCACCGGCTCCCTCTACCAAAACAACCTCCCACTGCCGCTGGCAATCAGGGGAGACGCATTATGGTTCAACCCGTCGGGACCCTTCCCCGATAAACCCCTGCAGGCGTATGAAACAGATCACGATTGAGGGGATTCGCTATCAGCGGGAGTTGTTTTTACGGGAGGCCCCCCCCGCCTTTGCCGCGCAATCGTCCTTTCATCGGCAGCTGGCCGACTTCCTGAAAGAGTGGTTCTCACCTTCACCCTTGCTCACCCTTTACACATCAGGTTCCACCGGAAAGCCGAAAGAGATTATTGTGCGCAAAGAACAGATGCTGCAGAGCGCGGCCATCACCTGCGAATACCTGCAACTGCCTGCGGGTGAGACGGCACTGCTCTGCCTGCCGTTGGCCTACATCGCCGGAAAGATGATGGTGGTGCGTGCCCTCTACGGGGGACTCCACCTGCTGCTGGCGGAGCCTTCCGGACACCCGCTGGCGGGAATCGGTCGGCAGGTCGACTTTGCAGCCATGGTGCCGCTACAGGTCTACAACTCTCTCCAGCGGGAAGAGGAGCGAAAACGGCTTGCAAGCATCTCCAGGCTGATTATCGGTGGGGGTGCCATCGACCCGCAGCTGGAAGAGTCGCTGGGAGGATTTTCCAACGCGATCTACTCCTCTTACGGGATGACCGAGACGGTATCCCATATCGCACTGCGCAAAATCAACGGCAAGGATGCCGACAACTGTTACACCCCCCTGCCGGGCGTCAGCGTGAGACTGTCGGAGGAGCATACGCTAGTAATCCACGCACCCCGGGTGGCCGATGCACCGGTGATCACCAACGATATCGCAGAAATGCGGACAGATGGGTCCTTCCGGATCCTGGGAAGGAGAGACAATGTGATTATCAGTGGCGGCATCAAGATACAGATCGAAGCAGTGGAAAAGGTGCTGTATCCTTATATCAGCGGACCGTTTGCGGTCACCTCGGTGCCGCACCCCAAACTGGGCGAGGCGCTGGTGCTGCTGGTCACACCCGCTTCAAACCCGACATACACCAGGGAAGTATGCTCCCACCAATTGTCCCGTCTGCACCAGCCACAGCATATCCTTCAGGTGGAGGCGATTCCGTTGACCGTCAATGGCAAGACAGACCGGGCAGCAGCAAAAAAAATGGCATCGGAACGCATTCCGATGCCAGGTAGATGATAGCAGGAGCTGCCAAGCTCACAGTCCTTATTCACCCTCCTTTCCCGGGGATCGACGGATGCGTAGTGTTTTTTTCGCACCCTCACCTTTCTGACCGCGGGAGGAACCCTCCTCTTTTCTGCGGATCACCCGCTTTGCAAAATCGCGCGGTTTGTCGTCACCATCGAATGGACGCCTGTCACCACCTTTACCAGCGGGTGTACGGTGTGCAGGCTTACGGTCTCGATTGAAAGTCCCCCTTTCCAGCCTGCCGGCAGACTCCTCACCGCCTTCCCGCTCTTCCCGTCGCGAACGGCGGTACCCCTCCCTGGAGTTTCGTTCCTTCAGAAAGGCATCGTCGCGTCTGTTACGCGGCCGTTCATCCCGGGAATATTCCCGTCGTTTGCCGGAGAAGATCTCATACTCACGCATCTCACACTCCAGTGCCCCGTTGTAGAGGAAGAAGCGGCGGGTATGTTTCAGCCCGATGGCGTCAAACGACTCCTTGCGATAGCTGAGGATATAGGCGTTGTATCCGGTAAACAGATGTTTCAGTCGCTCACCAATCATCCCGTAGAGTTCATTCAGCTCCTCTACCTTTATTCGTTCACCGTAAGGGGGGTTGGTGATCACCACTCCCTCCGTAGCCGGTGCCTCTGTGTACTGCTGGAAAGGCTTTACGCTCAGCTCGATCTGGTTTTTCAGTCCCGCGTTCTTGATGTTACGTTCTGCAATGGAGATCGCTGCCGGTGAACTGTCGGAACCGATGATGCGGAATTTGAACTCCTTTGCCCCCGCGTCATCATTGTAGATATGGCTGAAGAGCTCCTGGTCGAAATCCTTCCACCGTTCAAAAGCAAAGTGCTGGCGATGAATGCCCGGAGGAATGCCCAAAGCGATCATGGCCGCCTCGATCAGGATGGTACCCGACCCGCACATAGGGTCCACCAGCGTGCTCTCACCGCGCCAGCCCGACTTGAGGATCATGCCGGCAGCCAGCACCTCACTGATTGGTGCTTCAGTCTGTGCCACCCGGTAGCCGCGTTTGTGGAGTGACTCGCCCGAGCTGTCGAGCGAGAGCGTACACTTGTTGTGTGAGATATGGATGTTGAACACCATGTCCGGGTTGGAGAGGCTCACCGAGGGACGTTTTTCGTAACGCTCCATGAACCAGTCGGCAATAGCATCCTTCACTTTGTAGGCCACAAATTTCGAGTGGGTAAAGATATGGGAATAGACCACCGCATCAATCGAAAAGGTGGTACCGAGAGAAAGATAATCCTCCCAATTCACCTGTTTCAGCGCTTCGTACACCTCATCGGCGCTCTCCGCCTTGAAGGAATGGATCGGCTTCAGGATGCGCAGTGCCGTGCGGCAGTGGATGTTGGCCTTGTAGACCAGCGCCTTGTCGCCGGTGAAGGAGACCATGCGGGTGCCTATCTCCACATTGTCGGCGCCCAGCGCGATCAGCTCCTCGGCCAGTACATCCTCCAGTTCTGCCATGGTTTTGGCAATCAGCGGAAATCGTTCACTCTCAATCATCAATTCAAATGTAAATGGGTACAAAGATAACATTCGGAAAGCGAATTAGCACCATATTCCAACATTAAACTGCCACCGGCTATCCCTTTGCGGAGAAAAAAATTCCCTCCACGAATAACAGAAGGAGGGAATTACTACCGGAATGTGATTGAAACAAAACACTCTCTACCTGATCATTTCAGTTCAATCTCCTTGACATCTGATTTGTAATATACTCCGGTTTTCTGAAAGAAGAATGCTTTCATCTCTTCCAGCTTCTCCGGACAGCGGGATGAGAGGTTCTCCAGCTGCCCCACATCATCATTTAGATTGTACAGCCCAAAATCGGGTATATTGCCCAACTCATTGCCTGTAAGGTTGCGCTCCGGCCCCCCATAGGGTGGTATCATTGCCCAATCGCCCATGCGGAGAGCCAACTTGCCGTTTGCTTCGAGAATCAACTCTGTACGTCCTTTTGTTGATTTACCCAGCAAGGCAGGGAGGATATTCTCGCTATCGAATTCCCCTTGTAAGGGTCGACCTACAAGTTCGGAAATTGAAGCCAACAAATCCATCTGACAGACAAGTGCATTGGAGGTGACCGGTTGGATCTTACCTTTCCAATAGACAAAAAACGGCACATGCGTACCTGCATCAAAGAGACTGTATTTCCCTCCCCGAAGGGGGCCTGCCGGTGTATGGTCGCCCAGCAGTTCTACCGCCTGATCTTTATATCCGTCATTCAATACCGGACCATTATCGCTGGAGAAAATAACCAGGGTGTTTTCAAGCAGGCCTAATTTCTCCAGTTGATTTAATACTTCACCCACGCACCAGTCCGCTTCGGCAATGGCGTCTCCCCGCGGCCCCATACCTGTGGTTCCTACAAAACGGGCATGAGGTGCCCGGGGAACGTGGGGTTGATGCAACCCATAATAAAGG
>JADLKK010000078.1 GCA_016839025.1 Proteiniphilum sp. | reverse complement strand
TTGCTTGTTGCTTGTTACTTGTTACGTCTTTCTGTTGCCGGATGCTTCTGTTCTACTCCCTTGTGATGACCCTGTGCTGGTTGCCCGGTTATTGGTTCACGGCATGTTTCAGTGAGTAGATAGACATGAGATATTGAATCTCATGCAATGTTTTCGCCTGTTTTGCCGCTTCCTCCGAGTTGATCTCCTTCATCAGGTCAGAGACAGTCATGGAGCCATTCGTCACCTTCACTTCGGCTGCTTTCCGGATCAATGTTTGATGCCGTATGATCTCGTCATCCTCCCGCATCGTTTTTTTGAATTTTTCAACCTCTGCCTGCAATTGTGGTATCTGCATCCCAAGGTTGTAGAGAAACGTTTTTCTTTGCGTATGCAGAGACTGTTTCTGAAGATCGATCTTCTTTTTGTCGTTGTTGTATCTGTAAAGATTCCCGAAGTTCCATGACAAACGTACACCCCCCAGGAAGTATGGTGAAAATTTGGTGTCAAACAGGTTGAGTCCCGGTTTCCCGTACCCTCCCTGTCCAAAAGCCGAAAGCGTGGGCATGTTTTTGGCTTTCAGCAACGAATTCTGAATCTCAATCAGCTCTTCCTGTGCAGTAAAAACCTGTAACTCGGGACGGTTGATGACGGGGCCGATCACTTCGTTTTCCGGGTTTGGCTTCTCAAATGCCATTTCTTTGGTGAATATTTGCCCCGCTACCACCGAAAGCATCTGGAGATAGGCATCCAAAGTAGCTTCCAGCATGATGCGCTGTTGTTTTGCTTTCAGCTGCTCTACTTTTACCGCACTCAGGTCGGCTTCGTTTGCCACACCGTTTAACAGGTAAGTATGCACGTTGTCATAGTTGCGTTGTAGCTCTTTTTCCAGGATCTCCTGCTGCTGCAGGTTCGCTATCATCAGCAGGATGCCGAAATAGAGGTTGTTCACCCGTTCTCTTAGGGCGTAAACCTCTGTGTCCAGTTGCTTCTTTTCCAGTTCGGCAGTGGCTTTTAAACTTTTTTTCTGAGCGGCAATGTTGCCGCCGCCCCAGATCAGCTGATTCAGCTCTGCCACCACGCGGTACTGATCCTGATCCGGTACCGGAATCTCGAGAGGTGGCATCCCCTGGGGTATCTCCATCTCAATTTGGGTCACATCCGATTGCCAGGTTGCCTGTGACATCAGTGTGCCTTGTGGGAGGTATGCCTTGTTGGCATTCGAGATGCTGAACTCTTTTGTCTTCTCAACAATATCATACCTGGCGATGGCAGGGTAGTTTGCCTCTGCCATCTTCTGAACTTCGCCAAGCGTGATGATCTGTGCCCGTAACAACAAACTGTTGATACAGATCAGTCCTATGCTCAAAAGAAACTTTTTCGATTTCATACACTTGCAACTGTTTGTTTGGTTAAAGAAATAATCCATGCCGGAATCTTCTCTTTGCGTCCCGCCACGAACGCGGTAAACTGATCCTCCTGTACCAGTCCCGAGGAGAGGATAAGCGGCTTGGCAATAAAAGGAAAGAGGATCATACCCAGCGTGTTGACGATCAAATCCTCCAGCGTGATCTGCATGCCACTCTCCCTGAGCTGCTTCTCGATCACCGGCTCCGCATGCTGGCGGGTCTCCCTGATAAGATCTGCAAACAGCCGTTTGTTGACGGACCATTCGTTCAGAATGAAAAGGGGGAGTTCTTCATTTTCGAGCAGCAGTTGGGTGTAGTTCTCCGAAATTTTCCTGATTTTCTCCTCAATGGGAATGCTTGCGTCCGATGCGATGGGACCCATCGCACTCAGCAACATCTTTAGTTTTTCCCTTACCACGTTTCTGAACAGTTTCTCCTTGCTGCCGAAGTAGTAGTTCAGCAACGCCAGGTTGGTGCCGGCCTCCTCCGCAATCTCCCTGGTACGGGTAGCGGCATATCCCTTCTGGGTAAAGATCTTGTCCGCTGCACGGATGATCTTCTCTTCTGTTGTAATTGGTTCCATCGTACCTCTGTTTTTCCTGTTTGATGGGCAAAAATATGCATCTTTTCTGAATTAAACAAATGATTAAAACAAATGATTAATCGCTTGTGATTATTTAACATTGTTACCGGGATAGCGTTTGTAGCACAATAATGCAAGGGATTTCCTATCTTTGTCCGATAAAAGTGAAACAAATCAGAATGGAACTGACTGGGAAAGTTGCCCTGATAACAGGAGCGTCGAGGGGTATAGGGGAAAGCATTGCCGGCCGGCTGGCCACGATGGGGATGCAACTGGTGATTACCGGTAGAGATGCAGAAAGACTGGAGCAGGTGAAAGAGGGTTTGCAGATGATTGGATCCCAACCGCACCTGATTGTTGCCGATATCTCTGATCCGGCAACACCGGGGAGATTGATAGGGGAAACCATCCAAACATTCGGGGGGATAGATGTGTTGGTGAACAACGCCGGGTATGCTGTCTCCAAACCAATTGAAGAGACAAACCTGGAAGATTGGGATTACTCCATTGCTGTCAACGCCCGTGCACCATTTTTTATCTGTAAGGAGTCGATACCCCATCTTCGACGCTCAACCTGCGCGACCATCATCAATATCTCTTCTGTGGTAGGCAGGTTGGGCTACACGCAACAGGGAGCCTATGCAGCCTCGAAACATGCGTTGATGGGCTTCTCAAAAGTGCTTGCCAGAGAGGTGCAGCCATTGGGCATCAGGGTACACACCATTGCACCGGGAGGGGTAGCCACTGAGATGGTGAAAACCATGCGTGCCGACCTGGACGTGTCGAAACTGATTCACCCCGACGAGATTGCAGACTTGGTGCAATTTCTATTGCAGCACCGGGGAAATGGCATGATTGACAATATTGATCTGCGTCGTTTCAACGGTACCCCTTTTGCATAAGATTCAATCGAGAAAATACAATAAGAAATGTCGGACCAATGAAATCAGTCCGACATCCCTTTGTGTACTTTCAAGCTATTGATTAACAGTCAATTTGTCTTGCCAGGACTCGAACCTGGACAAACAGGACCAGAATCTGTTGTGCTACCATTACACCACAAGACAGTTTCGGAGTGCAAAAATAGTCATTTTTCCGAAAAGAAAAAAATATCATGCAAGATTTATCTCTCCGGTTCCAAAATGATCATTTTATTGTTATAATGAGCGAGCAGCGATGCATAAACGGGGTGTTGACGCAGGATCCGGGCGTTGCCGATAAGAAAAAGCTGCTGGCGCGCCCGGGTGATGGCCACATTCAGCTTGCGATCCACCGTGCCGTCGTGGTTGAGGTTGCAGAGGTACTGCATCTGATACGGGCGGTTCACACAAAAGGAGAGAATAATCAGGTTTCGCTGGCTGCCCTGAAACCGTTCCACGGTGTCGATCATCACCTCTTCAGCTCCGGGGAAGCCGGCAGCTGTGAGACGGTGCCGGATAAGGGCAATCTGATTCCTGTAGGGGGCAATGATGCCTGCATGTTGTGGTTGAAACGTTAACCCGTTTGCAAGATAAAGATCGCGTATCGCTCCAAGCAGTTGTACAATGAGTGTCGCTTCCGGTTCACTGATCTTGTCCGCACTGCTATCCTGCCGCAGCTTCTCCGTGGAGAGGAATGCCGTACGCTTTGTGGCCGCAAGATGTTGCAGGAGATCATTTTTCACTAGGGGCAGATGCCAGTTTTCCGACTGCCACTCCGCAGCGGTAAAGAGGTTGCCTGAATAGAACTGCCGGGCCGGGAAGGCTGCGATCTCCCCGTGCATCCTTCCCTGGCGCGTGAGCTGCGTCGCGGCATGATGCCACCCCCGACCAGCGCAGCGACGGATCAGCCGCTCGAAGAGCGAGTCGCGGCAGTCGGTGATGCCGGCTTCCAGAAGCGGTTCCTCTTCGATCCGGGAGAGATCGGGCTGCTGCAGGACAATGGTGGCGAGCTGATTGTGGTCACCGATCAGGATGAACTTGTCGAATCGTGGCAGGAGGCCGATGATCTGTGGCTCCGGGATCTGGGAAGCCTCATCCACCAGTGCCAGTTGGAAGTGTTTCAGGGTGAAGAGCTCCATCCTTCCCTGTATGGAGGCCAGCGTGCCCACAAAGATACGGGTCTTTGCTATCTCCCTGCGCAGTGACTCCCTGTCGGGTGCTTGTTCGGCAACCTTTTGCAGCAGCCGGTGGCGATAGGCGGGAGCGCAGGAGTGCTCCGTACCCACGCGGATGTACCTATCGGATGATCCGTCATTGCATTCCAGGGCAGCGTGGATCGATTCACAGAGCTCATCCACAGCCCGGTTGGTGTAGGCCAGCACCAGGATGTTGCTCTCCGGACGGCGATGGTACTCTTCGATCAGCCGCCGTGCAAAAAGTGAGGTCTTGCCCGTACCCGGGGGACCCACGATCAGAAAGTACTCCTCTGCATCCACAGCCCTGCGGATAATGTTTTCGGGATAGGTTAGCCCGCTTTCACTGCTTGCGGATGGCTTAGAGGGCGGGCGCAGGCCCAGTAGCAGCTCTTTTTTTGAGGGGGAGGCACCAAGGAAGGCATAGAGGCTGCGGAACATGCTGTTGAGTGAGCTGTCGATGCTGTCGTGCTCAATGGCCCAATATCGGTTGTCGTTGAAGTAATGACGGTTGCGCTGTTTGTAACGGAAACGTACCTCCACGCTTTTCCGGCTGATGTGCACCACTGTACCTTTCAGTATTTGTCGATTCAGTACCGTATCCCCGTCATCTGATCGTGGGTAGACGATACAGATCTCCCCCTCTCTGAAGTTGGTGATATCCTGGCTTTCTTCGTTGCGGTTGAAGTGAATGGTCATATCGCGACCTGTGTCATCGATTTCACGGATGGTGAGGTCATGCAGCACATCGAGTGCGGCAGCGCGTTCGCTGAAATCGCTGTTCCAGAGAGATGCCAGACCGGTGGGAGTCTCATAGTCTACATCGCCGATCTTCTGAAGGTAAAGCTCACGGGTGACAAAACGGACGTAACGGTAGAAATAGGCTTTTTCCAGTTCACTGCAGCGGGATAGCAGGTTATGCATCACCTCCACCCGTGTACGATAGAATGACGGCACCTTCTTTGTTTTATCAGCAGTCGCAAAGAGTGCGTTGAACAGCTCTTCCACTATCTGGTTATCACCCCGGATCAACGCCTGTTCATGAGCTACGATCCGGTTACGCATATCGATGATCTGCCTCTCAAGATCCTGCCACACCGCAGCAAAACGTAGATTGCTGCCCGGTCGCTCGCCCGCAGAATAGAGGATCGCAGCATCCACCTCATGGCTGTCCAGTCCGAAGACACCCTCTATCATCATCCGGTAGATCGCGGTCTGTACCTCATGGTTGGGCGCAATCCTGCCGTCATCACCGGGCGGATAGGGCAGTCTTCCTGATTTCAACTCCACGATCTTTGCCTCCCGGCTGCCCGGTGAGCGGTGGAGCAGGTCGAGCCGTCCCTGAAAGCCATACCTCTCGCTGTAGAAAGAGGGCTCCAGGGTACAATGATGCAGATCAATGGTCCGCCGTGGGAAATCGTCGCACACCACCCGTCGGATGTTCTCGAATTGCCTCTTTGCCTTCAGCATGAACTCCCGGAAATCGTCACTGGATTGGATATCCGCGCAGCTGGTATATTCGAAGGGTGATTGCTTGAAGGAGCGCAGAAACACCTCGTCGAAGGAGAGCTGTGAAGGATCCCCCGCAAAGACCAGTTCGTCGAGGAAGTAATTGGCAAGGTTACCCAATAGCAGGTAAGAGCGATTCTCCTTTTCGCTGAACTTATTACGGAGATAATGAAATGGCGTGGTGGCATAATCCTGGAAACATTCCGCGAGTGCGGAGGCATCTACCAGGTAGTCCGGCTCCAGGATGATCAGTCGCGGCGTGAAAACACCCTCCCGGTCGGTATTGCAATCGATCAGATTGAGCTGTGAACCCTTGCGGTAAAACGCCGTAGCTGCCAGGAAGCCCTCTTCAACCGTTGAAGGAGCGTAACGCACCAGGATCTCAGCACCGGGAGGATCTTCACAACAACAGAGCAGCTCATCTCTTTCCGGATAACATTGCAGTATTTGTACCCGAAGCAGTGAGGAGTGGGGGAGTGATAAGGCTCGCCTCTCTTCAACTTTCTCCTGAGGGGAAGGAGTCCCACTAACGAGTTTTAACAAAGAGCGTATCGCTTTTTCAGCAGCATTGTATAGGTTCGTAGCCGCCCTTTGGTCCGATTCGTGTCGCAGTTCCTTTTCCCTTGCCCGGAAATGTTGCAGCTCCCATTCCAGTTGCCGTGGCAGTTGAAATTTCTGTGCGACAAACACTATTCGCGAGAAAAGATTGGAAAACTGCATTGCCTCACCGCGGGTCAGCTCTCTGCAAAGCCGCTCCAGGATTTTCTTCAACAGCCGGAGCTTTTCAATGAAACCGGTATGAGATGCTGTGAGCTCATCAATCTCTATGATATAGCGTTGGGTTTCAATCATGAAAATGAGGAATGATTTTGGGGAGAAAAATCAACATACCGGCAGCTACTGCCGCAACAGCCATGATCAGGACTGCGGCGGAGGAGAGATCTTTCACTTTCTTTATGATGGGATGAAATTCCTTTTTACAGGCATAGTCGGAGAGATTTTCCAAGGCGCTGTTCATCGCTTCCAGTGACAATACTCCGCCTATTACCAGGATCAGGATAAGCCACTCAACGGGTGTGACATTGAACAGAAATCCCATCAGGAGAGCCCCTATTGCTGCGATCAGCTGAATTGCGGCATTGGGTGTCTCCCCAAAAAGGGTTCTGATTCCCCGTAATGCAAATCTAAATGAAAGAATTCTTTTTTTACTGTATCCCATTGATATTGCTTATTTTGTATGTGTTTTTTCGAAGTTGTGATCTTGTTTTTTGTACCTGCAGAG
Organism: Proteiniphilum sp.; assembly: GCA_016839025.1. Lineage (GTDB taxonomy): Bacteria > Bacteroidota > Bacteroidia > Bacteroidales > Dysgonomonadaceae > Proteiniphilum. The sequence goes on along the minus strand of JADLKK010000078.1, from coordinate 3,414 downwards.
AGAATTGTCTCCCAATCCTGTTAGGCGAGAGCATGGATTCCGGATTCCAAATGTACAAAATATAACCAAAACATTTTTATCTTTGTGACACAGGAATCACCCCCGAAAACTGATCACACTATGCCTCACCTCTGTCCGCTTTGCGGAAATGAAAAAAACAGGGAAACTCTTTTTTGCGACAGTTGTACGAAGAAGCTTCGTGCCGAATATGAAGTGGATCTGCCGCAATCGGAACAGCAACACCCAGGTCCCAGTACCGGCGAAGTAATGAATGAAGAGGTGGAGGTGATTGCAGACAAGGGCAGCAAAGGGAGCAGCCCTATTTTGTGGATTTTCATATCACTTCTGTTGTTGGTTGTCGCTTTTTTCCTGTACAATGAGCTGATCAGGAAAGGGAACCTGGAGAGAAGCGGTTGGGATGCTGCGACAAAAGCGAACAGTGTGGCAGGTTATCTACACTATATCGAGAATCATCCGGATGGAGCCCATTTTGCCGATGCAGAGACAGCATTGATGCGGTTGAAAGCTGACGAAGCGAACCAGTGGGAGGCGATGAAGCATAGCGACCGGATCACAGAACTCCGTGATTTTCTACGACGCTTCCCGGATAGTTACTATGCTCCACTTGTGAAGAGGCGGCTCGACTCTCTCTCCTGGATGGGAGCACTTCACTCCAACAGTGCAGTGGCTTACTCCGACTATATGATGATGGCAAAGAGCGGCGAATTCAAGGGTGATTATTTGACGGAAGCGGAATCGCGATACCATATGCTCTTCCAAGCATTCCCCGTGGATATGGTGGTTATGGATAGCATCCGGGTAGTTGTAAGGGATTTCTGTGCCGCATACAGCAGCCTCGATTATGCGAAATTGGAACAAAGGTTGGCACCCCGCCTGCAACGTTTTTTCAACCGGGGGCATCTGCTTCGCGAACGGTTACTGGGTGAGCTGCTGATGGATGCTGCTCAGTCTGGTGAAGCAATGGCAACATACATCCCCGATCTTGAAGGGGTACAATATGAGAAAACACCGGAGGAGAGCTACCTGGTCAATGTGCCATTCTTGAAATCAGCTAACGGATCGCTCTACGCTGGTCAACTCCCCGGTTATATCCTCCATCTGGAGCTGAATCCGGAGTCTCAGATCACCGCTGTTTACGAGTCCAGACCCTATCCCGGTGCGCCCTGAACAGCTGCCGGAAGCAATGCTGTTATCCATCGCTAAACCAAAACAGGTGCCGTTTGTTTACACACTGACTATGCAATTTCAACTTACATCGGAATACAGACCCACGGGCGATCAGCCCGAAGCGATCCGGGCACTGCTGGAAGGACTCCGCGACAAGGTGCCCTACCAGACCCTGCTGGGGGTGACCGGATCCGGCAAGACCTTCACCATTGCCAACGTGATTGCGCAGGTGAACAAGCCCACGCTGGTGCTGAGCCACAACAAGACGCTGGCGGCACAGCTCTACAGCGAGTTCAAGAGCTTCTTCCCCCATAACGCGGTGGAGTACTTCGTCTCCTACTACGATTACTATCAGCCGGAAGCTTATATCCCCACCACCGACACCTACATCGAGAAGGATCTCTCCATCAACGATGAGATTGAGAAGCTGCGACTGGCTGCCACCTCTTCGTTGCTCTCGGGACGGAACGACGTGATCGTGGTCTCCTCGGTCTCCTGTCTCTACGGAATCGGTAACCCTGAGGATTTTAACAAGACCACCATCGAGGTTACTGTAGGACAAGCCATTGAAAGGGATCATTTTCTGCGGTTGCTGGTCAACAGCCTCTATTCGCGCAACGAGACAGCCGAATACAACCGGGGCAACTTCCGGGTGAAAGGAGATACGGTGGATGTCTTCCTCGCCTACCACGACTACATCATCCGTGTCATCTTCTGGGGCGACGAGATTGAGAGCATCGAGTCGGTGGATCCGCTCACCGGTGTCACCATGGATCGCCTCGACAGCTATCGTATCTTCCCGGCCAACCTCTTCGTTACCACACAGGACCGGATCAACCGCGCCATAGATGAGATACAACTCGATCTGGGCAAGCAAGTGGAGTTCTTCCGGGAGATTGGCAAGCCCTACGAGGCCAAACGACTTTACGAACGGGTGACTTACGACCTGGAGATGATCAAGGAGATCGGTTACTGCTCCGGTATTGAGAACTATTCCCGTTATTTCGACGGGCGAGAGCCCGGAACACGTCCCTTCTGTCTGCTCGACTTTTTTCCGGAGGATTACCTCACCGTGATCGACGAGAGCCACGTCACCATCCCACAGATACGGGCGATGTACGGAGGTGATAACTCCCGCAAGAAGAACTTGGTGGAGTATGGCTTCCGCCTCCCGGCAGCCATTGATAACCGGCCACTGCGCTTCGAGGAGTTCGAGGAGCTGACCCCGGAGATCATCTTCGTCAGTGCCACACCGGCGGACTACGAGCTGGAGAAGTCGGAGGGAATTGTGGTGGATCAGCTGATACGCCCCACCGGACTGCTTGATCCACCCATCGACGTGAGGCCCAGCCTCCACCAGATAGACGACCTGATGGAGGAGATCCAGCTGCGCGTGGAGAAGGATGAAAGGGTGCTGGTCACCACCCTCACCAAACGGATGGCAGAGGAGCTGACCGATTACCTTGCGGGACATAACATCCGTTGCAACTATATCCATTCCGATGTGGAGACCCTTGAGCGGGTGAAGATCATGGAGGAGCTGCGTGGCGGCCTCTTCGATGTACTGATCGGCGTCAACCTGCTGCGCGAGGGACTCGACCTTCCGGAGGTGTCGCTGGTGGCGGTGCTTGATGCCGACAAGGAGGGGTTCCTCCGTTCCCACCGCTCACTCACCCAGACCGCCGGCAGAGCCGCACGCAACGTGAACGGCAGGGTGATCTTCTATGCCGACAAGATCACCGACAGCATGCAGAAGACCATCGACGAGACCAATCGGCGGCGTGAGAAGCAGATGAAATACAACGAGGAGCATGGCATCACACCCCGTCAGATCAAGCGGGCCCTCTCCTCGGCACTGAGCAAGGAATACACATCCACCGCCGAGGCCAGGGCCTATGTGGAACCGGACTACTACTCCATGGCAGCTGAACCGCTGGCGGAGCTGGCCACCCCAGACGACCTGAAAGCGAAGATTGAGCATACCCGCAAGGCGATGCTGGCTGCCTCCAGGAAACTGGAGTTCCTCGAGGCAGCCCAGCTCCGCGACCAGCTGGTGATGCTGGAGGAGAAACTGAAATTGATTAGCTGATTGGTTGATTAGCTGATTCGAAAATGTACAAATAGATAATAAGGAGAGGGAAAAAGAGAATATCCAATTCTTCAAAGTATTGAACCCACTCATCCCCAAATCAACGAATTTCCAAATCAATATATCAACATATGAAA
>JADLKK010000077.1 GCA_016839025.1 Proteiniphilum sp. | reverse complement strand
CGCAGCAGGTTGATCAGCATCTGGTCCACCATGTTGCGGTCGCCACGAAAGACCAGTTGCTCCGGATAACAGCTATAGATGAAGTGAATCTGATCGGCCACTACCAGCAGTTGTAGCGACCGGAACAGGTCGGCAGCGCGGATGGGCTGCATCACCGGCTGTGGTATCCGTGTCAACTTGCGGTAGTTCTCCACGAAGGTGAGCAGTCCGGCACTCCGCCGGTGAATGATCTGCATAGCCCGCCGCATGTTTCGGCACTCCTCCTCGCTTTGAAACGACGACGGCTCCTCCTGCCCCAATGTCTCCGAGAGGGAGATGATGGGGGCGATGCTGTTCATGATCTCATGGGTGAGCACGCTGATCAGCTTCTGCCACGCTGCTGTCTCCGCCTCCTCCATGTAGGCGTGCTGCGCACGATCGCGGAACAGTTGCAACGCCTCGTCCATCTCTTTCGACAGGCGGTTGAGCTCCTGCTCCGAGTTGTTTTGCGGATAGTGAAACGAGTAATCGGCATTGCGGATGCCGGAGATCATCCGCTCCATCCGGGAGATCAGCTTTCTCCTGTCGTGGTAGAGTGAGAAAGAGAGAGCCAGGATGACGATCAACAGGACAAGAGAGGAGAAGTAGAGCGTATGCAGGAAAAGCCATACCGCTGTCAGTGACAAAAACAGGATGCCTGCTATCTTGGCAATAAAGAGATATCTGGAGGCTAGCTTCATCTTATTTATCCGACTGTTTGCCGATTTTGCGATAGAGGGCAAAGCGGGAGATCCCCAACAAATCGGCTGCCTGGCTCATATTCCCTTCGGCCTGCTTCAATGCCTGATCGATGGCACCTCTCTCCAGCTCATCCAGGTTGAGGTTTTTCGACCACTTACCCGATGTGACCGGTGTCAGCAGAAAATCATCGGCATAGAGTATATACCCCGATGAGAGAATCACAGCCCGCTCCATGGCGTGTTGCAGCTCCCGCACGTTACCCGGCCAGGGGTACTCCTTCAGCTTACGCTGTGCCGAGGTGGCGATGCTCCTGATCTCCTTCTTGTACTTGCGGTTATACTTCTCCCGATAAAAATCGGCCAGTAGCAGGATGTCGCTACCCCTCTCCCGTAACGGTGGGATGTGCAGTTCGATGGTGTTGATGCGGTACAACAGGTCGCGACGGAAATCACCCCGCTCTGTCATCCCATGGATATCGGCGTTGGTGGCACAGATAAGTCGTACGTTGATAGGTTGCGGCTTTGTTGATCCCAGGCGGATCACCTCTCTCTTCTCGATCACCGTCAGCAGCTTCGACTGCATGAAGGGCGACAGATTACCGATCTCATCCAGGAAGAGCGTTCCACCGGTAGCGATCTCGAACCGTCCCTGCTTCTCCCTCTTCGCATCGGTGAATGCTCCCTTCTCATGGCCGAACAGCTCACTCTCGAACAGAGATTCAGGGATGCTCCCCAGATCGATATGCACAAAAGGCATCTCGGCACGCGGAGAGGAGTGGTATAGCAGGTTGGCGATCAGGTCCTTTCCCGTTCCATTCTCGCCCAGCAGCAAGATGTTGGCATCGGTCCCTTTCAACTTGTCGATGGTGTCGAACAGTGTCTGCATAGCATCACTCTCACCCACTATCACAGGGAAGGGAGGTCTGTTGCTTTCGAGCGCCGACAGCTGCTTCCTGAGCTGTGTCACTTCGTTCCTGCTCTTGCTCAGCTGCAGGGCTGAAGAGAGCGTGGCCAGCAGCTTCTCACTCTCCCACGGCTTGGGGATAAAATCGGTGGCACCAGCCTTGATGGCTCTCACCGCTTTCTCGGTATCACCATAGGCAGTGATGAAGATCACCACCGCGTTGGGATCAGTGGTGCGGATCTGCTCCAGCCAGTAGAACCCCTCCTGCCCGCTGCTGGCATCGTGATGGAAGTTCATGTCCAGCAGGATCACATCGGGATGATATGACTCTATGAAGTCGGCAATCCTCTCCGGCCGTGTCGTCACCTTCACTTTCTCCACGTGCGGCTGCAAAAGGAGATTTAGCGCGAAGAGAATATCTTCGTTGTCGTCCACGATCAGTATCTTGCCTTCTTTTTGCATCCTCGTTAAGAAAAGGGAATCCCGAATACTGGACAGGTGAAAAGGTTTCGCTGCATACGCAACAGATGCGATATTTCAGTAAATAGTCAGCTCTGTTTTACCGGGATCCTGTTTAGCGTACAAATATAGGTGAATTATTCGGTTCAAACTGTGTGAAATCGAACATCTTTTGTGCGTAAATGCACATATTCCATCGACCAATAATATCGTATCCCACTATTTTTCTGCTATTTACATGTTTGGCACGCCATTTGATTGCTCTGTAACGTATGAGATACATGCTACTCTTTATTCTTTTTTCACTCTGCACAGGGCAGCTCACAGCACAGGACTCGCTTCGTCTCACACTGGACGAAGCGGTCGCGCTGGCCCGTGAACAATCACCCCAGGCTGTAGCAGCACGGCACCAGTACCGCGCTGCCTACTGGAACTGGCGCACCTTCAAGGCTGACTACCTGCCGAGCCTCTCCTTCAACAGCTACAGCTCCCTCAACCGCTCCATCAGTCCCGTCACCCTGCCCGACGGGAGCGATAGCTTCCTGCACAGGAACCAGCTGCTGAACGAGGGGAGCCTCACCATCAACCAGAATATCGCGCTCCTGGGAGGGAGCCTCTTCCTGGAGACGGGTGTGCAGCGGCTCGATCTCTTCACTGACAAGAGACGCTCTTTTAAGTCGACACCCGTGGTGCTCGGCTACTCGCAGAACCTGTTCGGCTACAACCGGCTGAAATGGGACAAAAAGATTGAACCGGCGCGCTATGCACAGGCAGAGAAGAGCTACCTGGAGACGCTGGAGCTGGTGGCGGCCATGGCGGCCAATAAGTTCTTCGCGCTGGCCACGGCGCAGAGCAGGCTGCAGTCGGCGGACTACAACTATGCGGCGGCAGACACACTCTTCCGCTACGCAAAAGGGAGGTACGATATAGGCACCATCACCGAGAACGAGATGCTGCAGCTCGAGATCAACCATCTCACGGAGCAGAGCAACCGCCTGAACGCCGGCATCGAGGTGGACAACGCCATACAGGAGCTGCGCAGCTTCCTGGGGATCCGCGAGAGCGTGGAGATGGTGGCGGTGGTCAGCAGCGACCTGCCCATGTTTAAGGTTCCGGTGGCCGATGCACTCCATTGTGCCTGGCAGCACAGTCCCGATATTGAGTGGCATGCCCTCCGGCAGCTGCAGAGCGAGAGCAGCGTGGCACAGGCAAAGGCATCGCGGGGACTGAAGGCGGACCTCTACATGCAGGTGGGGTTGACACAGACGGCGGCGCGGCTGAGCGACGCTTACCACAACCCGATGGATCAGCAGCTGGTGAGCCTCGGCATCCGCATCCCCCTGGTCGACTGGGGCGTGGGTAAAGGGCGCGTGGAGGTGGCCCGCAGCAACCTGGAAAAGACAAAGACGGAGATCGCACAGGCACGCACCGACTTCGAAGCCAACGTGATCAAGCTGGTGAAACAGTTCAACCTGCAGACGGGCAAGGTGGCCATCGCACAGAAGACATCGGAGCGGGCTGCTCGGAGGAACGAGGTCGCCTACCGTCTTTACCTGCTGGGCAAATCCTCCCTGCTCGACCTGAACGCGGCCATCGCCGAGAAAGACAGTTCAAAGCGTGCCTATATCAGCGAGATGCACAACTACTGGAGCCTATACTACGCCCTGCGGAGCATCACAGGCTATGACTTTCAGTTGAACGCTCCTATCATGGTTACGGTACAGGAATTTTAAAATGATGAATGCATGAACAGCTCAACCCAAAACGACACCTTCCATGAATCGCGCGACTCATCGATGGATAAAAGACTGCCTGAAAAATCATTCTTGCGGAGATACCGATACCCTCTCCTGGCAGGACTAGCTTTTTTTCTCTTCCTTCTCTATGTGATTCTATCTGTCTCAGGTGGAAGGAAGCAGCGGATAGATGAGGAGAAGATCACCATCGCCGAAGTAACGGAAGCGCACTTCCTTGATTATGTGGATGCCGAAGGGATCGTGCAACCGATCCTCACCATCCGGCTCAACACCCTGGAAGGAGGGATCGTGAAGGAGATCGTGGCCGAAGAGGGGGCGATGTTAAAGAGGGACGACCTGATCCTGACACTTCAAAACCCTGAACTGGAAAGGGTTATTGAGGAGCAGCAGGAGGAATGGGAGAAACAGCGCATACTTTATCAGGAGAAAAAGGTGGAGATGGAGCAGAAATCGATACTTTTGCAGCAGCAGGCGCTGCAGGCTCGTTATGAGCTGAGGCGGCTGGAGAAAGATCTTTACCTCGGTGAGGAGGAGTTCCGGATGGGTGTGAAGAGCAAGGCACAGCTCGATATGCAGCGTGAGGAGTTCGATTATAGAACCCAAAACATAGCGCTGCAACTGGAAGGGTTGAAGCAGGACAGCACCGCCACGCTATTACGTCGTGAGCTGATGGACAGGGAGCTGGAGCGTGCCGGCAAGAGCGCCGCACATGCCCGCTCGCGGATGGACAACCTGGTGGTACGGGCTACCGCAGAGGGACAGCTCAGCTTCCTCAACGTCACCCCGGGGCAGCGCGTGGGACCCTCGGAAAATATCGGTGAGATCAAGGTGCTGGATAACTTTAAAATAAATACACAATTGAGCGAATATTATATCGACAGGCTGACCGTGGGGCTGCCTGCTTCGGTAACCTATCAGGGCAGCAAATTCCCGCTGCGGGTGTCGAAGGTGGTGCCCGAGGTGAAGGATCGGCAGTTCCGGGTGGATCTGGTCTTCACGAACGATCAACCGGACAACCTGCGCATCGGCAAGAGCTACCGCGTGCAGATAGAGCTGGGACAGCCGGAGACAGCGATGGTGATGCCACGGGGTGATTTTTTCCAGCACAGCGGCGGACAGTGGATCTACAAGCTGAACAGTGAGGGTAACAAAGCGGTGAGGTCACCAATCAGCATCGGCCGGCAGAACCCGGTGCAGTATGAGATCATTAGCGGCCTTGAACCGGGCGACAGGGTGGTGGTGAACGGCTATGCATCCTTCGGTGAGGTGGATGAGTTAATCATTAAATAACAGACATGAAAAACTATACAAGAATCAATCGTTTATGATCGAACACTATTTTAAAATTGCCTGGAGGAACCTCCTGAAATATAAAACCCAGAATATTATTAGTATTTTGGGACTGGCTATCGGGTTCACAGCATTTGCATTTACCCTGTCGTGGATAAGGTATGAGGAAGGGTTTGACCGTCATATTCCTGATGCAGACCAGATCTATAAAGTACTCCGAATAAACGAGAAGCTTGAAAATGGAGTGCAGTTCCATATACCCAATCCAATGAAAAATTACCTGGAGCGCTTCCCGGAAATTGAAGCGGTAACAGCGATCAATCTGGTTAAACATGATTATGGGAGGAGCGGTAATATTTTAATAAAGGGCGGGTACATGATGTTGGCGGATACATCCTTCTTTAAGGTTTTCTATCCTGATATCCATATTCGTTATCCGGTGGAATTACCTGAGGAGTCACAGATACTTTCAGAAAGAGCAGCACAAAAGATGGGCCTAAACCGAACCGATATCGGGCATCATATCGATTCACTGGGATTCACCCTGCTGGATATTATTCCGGGTCTCCCTGAAAGGCAATCCAATGTACCATTCGATATGATGACTGTACGTCCGCTGTCTATTGATCCTGATTGTCCGTGGTGTTACTACTCAAACACTATGTACATACGTGTTCATAAGCATGTAGATATAGAATCCCTTTCCGCTAAACTGGACTCTTTAAACATTGAGGATTCGAAGCAAGGTGTCATGTCTTATATCCTGGTGCCTTTGAGAGAGGTTCATTATACCTATCCGGAAGACAAAGCGAAAATAAAACATACACACTTACAGCTCTTTGGCTCTGTCTCTCTACTGGTTATTATTTGCGCACTATTAAACTATCTGATGTTGTTTGTCAATAATATCAATAGGAGGAGCCGTGAACTGGCTTTGAGAAAAGTAAATGGGGCATCGTACAAAACATTGCTCACTCTATTACTCACGGAAACAGGATTGATACTGTCGTTGTCCCTGTTTACAGGCATCGTTTTGACGGAATTATTATACACTCCCTTCATTCAACTGGCAGAAATTGACATTGCTAAGTCTTTCTTCCTTCAAGAGATATTGATCTATGGCACATCCATTTTGCTACTGACCCTCTTCATTATTTTTATCCCTGTTTACCTCTTGCTGAAGAAGAACGTATCGGAGGTGATCACTCCGCAATTAAGAACTGCAGGAAAGATAAGATATGATTTTACACAAATCACCCTTTTTCTTCAACTATCCATTGGTGTATTATTGTGTTTTTGTACAATCATCTTTTTTCATCAATATAACAGTCTTAACAATCGTGAGATTGGATTTGACAGATTCAACGTGAACAGCTTCATGTGCAATGCTTCATTAACAAAAGAGGAGATAAGCAAAATTGCCGGTGTGGAAGATGTGATCTTCTTTCTAGACCAATTTCTCCCGCGCAGCGGTTCCTCATTTTTTGAATACAAAACGGAAAGTGGAGAGTTGATAGAAACAGAGATGTTTCGGTTCCATGAGCCGGACTTCATTGATTTTTTCGCTATTCAGATTTTGGAAGGCAGGAATTTTCACTATGGAGAAAAAAATGCATGCTTAATCAATGAAACAGCTAAACAGAGGTTTGGTTTAAACAACCCCATAGGAGAAATAATAAACAATTTCACAATCATTGGAGTGGTTAAAGACATCTATATTGATTCACCGTTGTTACCGGTATTACCATCTGTTTACCTGCTACGGGACAATATGAGGACTGTGGCACGTAGAAAAACTGGGACAGGCGAATATGAGTACTTCACAGAACCTATTCCATCCACGTCAAATGAAAGCCAGTTCAAGAACTTCAATAATTTCGCTTATAGATATACCGAAGGCAGCAGGGGATCGACAGAACAGGCTGTTCAGAAAATCGTAACCGATCAGGGAGGGAATTTTATAAGATTTAATAACATGGAAGATATTTATGCCGGCTATACCCTATCGGAACGATATCTTATTCTCATGCTAAGCATCATGACCGGCGTGGTCATTCTTATCGCCTTTTTCGGTATTTACACTATGACGACTCTTGCCTGTAGCCGGCGGCGGAAGGAGATTGCCATCCGGAAGGTGAATGGTGCAGGCATAAGAGAGATGTTCGTACTCTTTTTTGGTCCCTATTTCCGTATCACCGTTATCTCATGTTTGGTGTCATTTCCTGTAGGGGTGCTGATCATGCAGCGCTGGCTGGAACAATATACCCGCAGGGTATCGATGGAATGGTGGATGTTTGCAGCTCTTTTTCTGCTGGTGTTGCTTTTTGTTACTGCAAATATGATATTTCAGGTATATAACACTGCGCGGGAGAACCCGGCAGAGGTGGTGAAATCAGAATAAATAAATAATGTATAATTCAATAAAACTATGATTCAAACGGAGAACTTACAGAAGATCTTCCGCACCGATGAGGTGGAGACATGGGCACTGAATGAGGTGAACATCGGTATTAATGAGGGCGAATTTGTCGCCGTGATGGGACCGTCGGGGTGTGGGAAGACCACCTTGCTGAATATCATGGGGTTGCTGGACAACCCCACCTCTGGGAGCTATTACCTGAACGGGACCGATGTGTCTAAATTCACCGAGAGCCAGCGCACCAGCCTGCGCAAAGGGGTGATTGGTTTCGTATTCCAGAGCTTCAACCTGATTGAGGAGCTCAACGTCTATGAGAACATTGAGTTGCCGCTCCTCTATATGAAGATCGGGACATCGGAGCGGAAGCGTCGTGTGAAGGAGGCGATGGACCGTATGGCTATCTCACACCGTGAAAAGCATTTCCCCCAGCAGCTGTCGGGCGGACAGCAACAGCGGGTGGCCATCGCCCGTGCCGTGGTGGCCAACCCAAAGCTGATCCTTGCTGACGAGCCGACGGGTAACCTCGACAGCCGAAACGGTGCCGAGGTGATGACCCTGCTTACCGAGCTGAACCGCGAAGGGACAACCATCGTGATGGTCACACACAGTCAGCACGATGCAGGTTATGCCAACCGCGTCATCAACCTGTTCGACGGCAAGGTAGTTCCTGAAGTGGTGTTGTAATAAAAAAATAGTATACTAATCTAAAAATATGATCAAAATGAAAAAGAGTCTGTTATTTCTAATGTGCTTTAGCCTGTTTACTTTTGGCGTCGTTGCTCAGGAAAATGTACCAGATGATACAAACCCTCCTTTTCCTGAAGGTGCGGAAATGATGATATCCCAGTTGAAGGCTCAGTTGAAAACACAATTAAAATCACAGCTGGAGACACAATTAGTCACGGAGTTACAGTCCAAATCGAAAAAGGAGTTGAATCTTGCCATTGACAGCATGTTGTTGGAACTGGATGACGTCATTGAGCAAGCCAATCACAATCCAACGGATAGTTTGGCTCTCATCAATAGTTTCATGAAGAATTTCAATTTTTCCGTTAACGAGCAGGTGCCGGATGGAGATGAATTGTTTGAAATGGATGAACTTTTGAAATTCCATGACACTTTCTACTCTGAGATGGTTCTTATGAGGGATAATTTAAAGTCAATCAGAAAGATAAGAAACAAGGATAAAAAAGTTCAACAGTTATCCGACACTGTCCTGAACTTCTTCAACGAGAGTGGATTCTGGGATTTGATGGAAATGATGATTGAGAAAACGATGTCATTCACGCCCAATTTTTCAGGGAAAGAGAGCGATTAGCACGTTGTCGTTTCGCTTCAGCCACCTATCGTGCAGCGCCAGGGCGAATCCGGTGAATGACTTGCTATCCTATCTATTTGAATTCTTTGATGCGTATATCCCGGTACTCCACCTTCATGGGAGGACCCACGTGAACCTGCACGCCTATCAGGCCGGAAAGGGTGCGGTGAAGGGTATCATTGTCGGTCACATCGCTCATCAGGACACCGTTCACGAAATGCTGCATCCTGTTTCCCCTGACAATCAGATGGCACTCGTTCCAATCACCCGCCCTGACATGATGCAGCAGAGAATCAGGATCACCCAGTGAGCTCTTCACCTCAGCCGGCTGCCATGCATTGTGTTGGATGTGATTGTCGAGCAAATTGCCACCTGCCTCATCCTCCGGTGTTTGCAATACCACCTGCTGACCACGATATGCCAGCGTGGTACGTTTACGTTCCTCGTAGTTCTGCCCGGTGTAATGGTTCTGCCCGTCGATGTCGCACTGGTAGCCTCTCAGCGCAAATGAGATCCCCTCAACCGGCTCGCTGCGGTAGTTGATGCCGCTGTTGCCGTTCGCTGAGATCCGGAACGACAGCTTCAGTTCAAAATCGCCCGGTGTCCCACCCGTCCATATGATAAAGGTGTTGCGATCAAGAATCGTTGCCGGCGTAATCTCTCCCACCAGCGATCCATCCTCCACCCGCCAATAAGTGGAATCACCTTCCCAGTCATTGAGTGTCGCCCCATCAAATATCGGGATAAAACCCTCGTTATCAGGCGTAAGAGACTTCATCTCCGGGGTTGTTTTCACTAACTGAGCGTAAGCGATGAGGATAATCACCAATATGACCGGTAGCGTGATGATAAGAATGCGGATGAATGGTTTGCCTTTGTTCATAAGAAACTGTATGAGTTATGAGGATAAAGGTAACGCAAAATATATTATCCAAACCAAATTCATCACAAAAAATCCTATTATCTTTGTCATAACGAACAAGTTTGGATGTTTAAGGAGAGTTTGGTTTGGTGAAGTAAATAACCTTTAAGCCTACGGCAAAAATCATCATGAGCAACGAAAACGGTTCAATTCACGACTTCTGGATGGATGCCTATCCGGAGATCGACACCATCTCACGTTGCGTGGCAAAGATGGAGCGCGCTGGTTATCTGTCCGTGGCTACCTTCATGCTGCCGGAGGAGTGCTGGACAGACCATTTCTATGCGCCGCAGCCGGCCGTGGAGGAGATCTTCCTCCGCCAGCACGCGGGCAACCCCACCGCCGAGATGCTGGTCCGCGAACAGCGTCGCGAGCGAGCGTTGTACGACAAGTACAAGGCCTACTACGGCTATGTCTTTTACATCGGCAAGAAGATCTGACAGTTGATCGGAAACAGCTCCTGACATTTTTTTCGAGACAATCACAGCTGTCTCTTCTGTCGGGCAAAAAATATTGAAAGCATGAATGAAACAAGATACATTGCCCTGTTGAGGGGAATCAAC
>JADLKK010000228.1 GCA_016839025.1 Proteiniphilum sp. | reverse complement strand
ACTTGGCCGTCAAAATACTCGTTCACATTTAACATGCAGATGCGTCCTTGTTTGCATAAAAGAGAGATAGCAACTCACGCGGTATCGCGAGTTTGCTGCCTGCTGCATTATACAAGCTTGGGTTTCCAAGCAAAGAGCCTACGCCCGCCTTCTTCGGTCACTTTCTTGTAAAAAAGCTGTTAATGATTTTGACATTCTACGTTTCACTGACCATAGTTTCAGGAGTCGTTTCGCCTACCAGCGATGCTGTTCAACCTCGAAACAAGAAAGCTAGAAAGGAGGTTTCGCAATGGATCAACACCTGACTGAGATCAGCAACTCTTACCTGTTCAGTGAATATCTGCTATGCTTGGGAATTGCCGTCCCCAAGTTTAAAAACAACTGGGAGTTTTGTCGGGAAAATCGGGTTGTAGCCAGGATCAAAGTCGGTGAAGAGGGACAAGCCAAGTTCTATATTGCAGCCGCACAGATGTGCACGAATCGACACAGCAAGATGAACTAACCGTTTTGTACTGAGAATCCATAACAAAAAGCCCCGATATCACTATCGGGGCTTTTTGCTGGTCTTGCGACCAAATTGGGTGCCTGGCAGTGTCCTACTCTCACATGGCGAATGCCACACTACCATCGGCGCTACAGCGTTTCACTTCTGTGTTCGGCATGGGTACAGGTGGTTCCACTGCGCTATCGCCGCCAGGCAAAATCTTCAATCTGGAATTCGCTGATTCTGTTCTACCGCAACAAGCGCCTAAAACTTCTTGGGTGTTGTATGGTTAAGCCTCACGGGTAATTAGTATGGGTTAGCTCAACACGTCACCGCGCTTACACACCCCACCTATCAACGTCGTAGTCTCCAACGGCCCTTTAGGACCCTCTAGGGGTCAGGGATGACTCATCTCAGGGCTCGCTTCCCGCTTAGATGCTTTCAGCGGTTATCGATTCCGAACTTAGCTACCGGGCAGTGCCATTGGCATGACAACCCGAACACCAGAGGTTCGTTCACTCCGGTCCTCTCGTACTAGGAGCAACTCCCTTCAATCATCCAACGCCCACGGCAGATAGGGACCGAACTGTCTCACGACGTTCTGAACCCAGCTCGCGTACCACTTTAAATGGCGAACAGCCATACCCTTGGGACCAACTTCAGCCCCAGGATGTGATGAGCCGACATCGAGGTGCCAAACACCGCCGTCGATATGAACTCTTGGGCGGTATCAGCCTGTTATCCCCGGAGTACCTTTTATCCGTTGAGCGATGGCCCTTCCATGCAGAACCACCGGATCACTATGACCTACTTTCGTACCTGCTCGACCTGTCCGTCTCGCAGTTAAGCTAGCTTATGCCATTGCACTAACCTCACGATGTCCGACCGTGATTAGCTAACCTTCGTGCTCCTCCGTTACTCTTTGGGAGGAGACCGCCCCAGTCAAACTACCCACCAGACACTGTCCCTGGCCCGGATAACGGGCTTAGGTTAGAACATCAAACATACCAGGGTGGTATTTCAAGGTCGGCTCCATGGCAACTGGCGTCACCACTTCTAAGCCTCCCACCTATCCTACACAAGTAGGTTCAATGTTCAGTGTCAAGCTGTAGTAAAGGTTCACGGGGTCTTTCCGTCTAGCCGCGGGTACACTGCATCTTCACAGCGATTTCGATTTCACTGAGTCTCGGGTGGAGACAGCGTGGCCATGGTTACACCATTCGTGCAGGTCGGAACTTACCCGACAAGGAATTTCGCTACCTTAGGACCGTTATAGTTACGGCC
>JADLKK010000227.1 GCA_016839025.1 Proteiniphilum sp. | reverse complement strand
AGGAAAATAATCTTAAATGAAATAACAGGATGGATCTGGAAAAAAGAATTGTTGCCATTTTAGCGCATCCGGACGATGCGGAATTCATGTGTGCCGGGACATTGTCCCTGTTTAGAAACAGGGGCTGGGAGGTTCATATTGTCACCATGACTCCCGGTGATAAAGGCTCTGCGGTACACACCCGGGAGGAAATTTCCCGGATAAGGACCGGCGAGGCACGCAGATCCGCGCAGATTATCGGGGCAACCTACCATTGCGTGGGGCTCGAAGATGTGTACATAATCTACGATAGGGAAGCGATAAACAGGACAACCGCCGTGTTGAGAAAGATCCGGCCCTCGATAGTTATTACCGCCAGCCCGACGGACTACATGGTGGATCACGAGACGACCGCAAGGATTGTTCAGACGGCCTGCTTCTGTTGTGGCATAAAAAACATGGAAGTTGATGAAGCGCCCTTCGAGCCGTCACCCTACCTCTATTACGCGGACGCCATGGATGGAAAGGACAAGTTCGGACATGCCGTCGCCCCCTCGATGTATGTGGACATAACGGGAGAGATGCCGGTTAAGGAGGAGATGTTGAAAGCCCATGCAAGCCAGCGGGACTGGCTGCTTGAACACCACAAGGTGGACGAGTACATCCTTTCCATGAAACACTTTGCGGAGGTAAGGGGAAAAGAGGTGAACCGCAAGTACGCGGAAGGTTTCCGGCAACACCTGGGGCACGGGTTCCAGCAGGGAAACGTGCTTGCCGGGATCCTGGAAGAGAATATCATTATCAAGTAAAACACCCAAATTAAATAATTTAAACTATGTCACGAAAAATAAGTATGCTGGCCCCGGACTGGTGGGATTTCACAACACTGGAAGACGAGATTCTGGGCGATGCCGCCAGGTTGACCCCCGAAGATATGCTGGCCCTTTCAAGGCCCGGATTCAAGGTTGTTTTCTACGACACGCTGGAGGACTTCTACCTGGCCGAGGCGCTTGAATACATTACAGCATGGAAACAAGCTACGGCAAGTGAACCCGTCGGGGTCTGCGGCCCCATAGGGCCAACCGAACAGCTCCCGCTGGTGGCCCGGCTGGTGAACGAGCTGGAACTGGATCTGTCAAATGCCCATTTCTGGGGTATGGATGAATGGTACGTGGACGGGAAGGAGATCGGCGTCGAGAGCCCCATCTCGTTCGAAAGGGCGAACAATGAGCTGATGTTTCACAGAATGAATAAAAAACTGCGCATGCCGGAGGAAAACATACACTATCCCGAAGCCGACACCTCGAAATACATCAAAAGTTGGAACACGGGCGTACGATGTGCGGTAATGCAGGGCGGACAGGGTGACACGAAACATTGGGCCTTTAATGATCCGGTGAAAAGAGAAGGGAAATACAAGGACAACCCTCCCTCGCTGGAAGAGTACAAGAAACTGACCACCCGTGTTGTCGACCTGCATCCCATTACCTGTATGCAAAACGCGAGGACCAGTGCCGGCGGTGTTGTTACGGGAATCCCCTCGCAGGCCTTGAC
This sequence comes from Proteiniphilum sp., assembly GCA_016839025.1. Classification (GTDB taxonomy): domain Bacteria; phylum Bacteroidota; class Bacteroidia; order Bacteroidales; family Dysgonomonadaceae; genus Proteiniphilum. The sequence goes on along the minus strand of JADLKK010000227.1, from coordinate 241 downwards.
GGTGGGCCCCGTACAAACCTGGCAGGCCGAAAAGGTATCGATCTGGCAGGCGGGAGTACATGACAATCCGTTTGGACAGAGGCTGACCGCATTGATGATCGGGAAAAAGATTATTGACTCCGCCGTGCCCATGTCGCTGCTGGCAGACCACCCCAACGTCCAGTTCAACTACTACAGGGGGGGACTGGGTACCTGCGGAACCGAAATGCATTAACATGCTGGCGAAGAAAAACGAATAGGC
>JADLKK010000226.1 GCA_016839025.1 Proteiniphilum sp. | reverse complement strand
TGCAGCCAGTCCGTCGAAGTAACCCTTGACAACCACACGATGGCCATTCAGTGCTTCAAGATTCAGCGTCGAGGGAGCATCCGTAATGCTAACCGTATAGTTGGCGCCAGCTACAGCAACATTTCCCGCGCTCATGACACCGCTTACCGCAATGTACTCCCTGGAGGTGCCATTGTAGGTATCCAGCCTGTCGGTAATGTCTTCAGCTTCAGGATAGGTCACGCTTCCTGCCGTCGAGACAATCTCTACCTGATCCGCCTCGATCATCGCAAGTGATTGTGAATTAGAGGCCTTGTCTCCCAGGATCGATACCTTGTCACCCACATTTACCCCTGTTTCACTCAGGACATAGGCATTGTGGATGTTCTGTTCATCCGACACGATAAACCCGATAGAGGTTATGGCCATTACCGTTACATCAGGAACAGAAACAACCGTCTCATCATCCAGGGCGACCAGTTCCTGCATTGTGTAATCTTTCACATCCCGGTACTTGTCACCTGCCTGCATGACAGTCACCTCTGCGCGACTGGCAAGGGTTTCCCCCCTGAAGACAACCACCGCTTTTCTGGGGTTATCCAATGCACCGCCACGCATGTTGTCGGTTACAGAAATGGTCACATCCATTACACCACTTCCCGAAGTGGGGCTGACAGTGATCCACTCCGGCACTTCCGACAACCATTCGGCATCGGCATAGACCGTGATGGTCTGTGGCGCACTACCCGTGCCTTCGAAATTCAGCGAGCTGGCACTGGCCAGGACAGCCTGCGACAGCGATGATCCCTTCTCCTCGCAACTTCCGAATGCAAACAGAAGTGCCGTAAGAATCAGGCTCCTATATGTATATTTCAAAAGTCTCATAATCTCATGTTTTATGTAAATGATTGAAGTTCGAATTAGAAATCAAGCCCGTCGTTCCATCCCGGATTCTGTGTCAGATTCTTGTTGAGCGATCGCTCGTTGATGGGGATGGGATAGAGGTAGTCTCTCACCTCATTAAAAGCTGTCCGTGCAATATTCTTGTGATAGTAAACATAGCCCCGGTCTCCCTCGGTGAGGAGGATCTCCTGTCCAATCTGCAACACCTGAACGCCGTCGGGTGCAGTAGGTTTGGATGTGCCTTCCGCATAAAGAATGACATCGGCCACGTCATCTCCGGTAAGGTCATAGGCTCCCGGCTGCTTGAAATAGATGCCATGTATCTCCTGGTCAATGCTGGATCCGGCTTTCCATCTTACCAGGTCATCGAAACGGAAACCCTCCTGATTCAACTCGATGGCCCGTTCTCTGCGAATCTCGAGGATGACCCCCTTGTTTGATCCGGTCACATTGGGATATCCATATTCGGCAGAAGAGAGATACCAGTCCGGATCGGCATTCGCTGCCTGCATGTTCAGATAGGGCATATCTACTCTGGTCCTGAGCTTGTTGATGGAGATATCCAGGTCGCCCTGTGTCAACGTGCCCAGCTCTGCTTTTGCTTCGGCATAGTTCAGCAGCACTTCGCCCAATCGGAATACCGGTAAATCAGCAGTCGATCTTTCGTTGCGGTCCACCATCCCCCCGGATTCTTTTGGATTCTGAACAAATTTCACCGGGTGATACCCTGTCACCGAAATGGTAAGATCGGGTGCCAATACCGTGGTAGTCCCGATTCTTGTGTATCCGGGGGTGCGGATGCTTTGGGCCAATCGTGGGTCACGATTCTTCATCTCCTCAATGAACGAAGTTTCCTGCCATCCTTCTTGATTGGTAAAGGCAGTACCGTCCGAT
>JADLKK010000225.1 GCA_016839025.1 Proteiniphilum sp. | reverse complement strand
ATCGGACGGTACTGCCTTTACCAATCAAGAAGGATGGCAGGAAACTTCGTTCATTGAGGAGATGAAGAATCGTGATCCACGCTTGGCACAGAGCATCAGGACACCGGGATATACAAGAATCGGGACTACCAAGGTGTTGGCACCTGATCTTACCGGCTCTGTTACCGGTTATCACCCTGTCAAGTTCGTACAGGATCCCACGGCTTCAGGTGGACAGGTTGACCGCAACGACAGATCAACAGCTGATCTACCGGTATTTAGGCTCGGGGAAGTACTGCTGAACTATGCCGAAGCAAAAGCGGAGCTGGGCACATTAAACCAGGGTGATCTGGATCTCTCAATCAACAAGCTCAGGGAAAGAGTCGGTATGCCTTACTTACAGATGAGTGCAGCCAATGGCGATCCCGACTGGTATCTCTCTTCAGCCGAATATGGCTACACCAATGTTTCCGGCTCGAACAAGGGTGTCATCCTCGAGATTCGCAGAGAAAGGGCAATAGAGTTGAATCAGGAAGGGTTCCGGTTCGATGACCTGGTGAGATGGAAAGCCGGATACAGCATCGATCAGGAGATCAACGGCATCTATTTCAAACAGCCGGGAGCGTATGACCTTACCGGTGATGGTGTGTCTGATGCCATACTATATGCGGAAGGCACATCCAAGCCAACAGCTCCTGATGGCGTTCAGCTGTTGGAGATCGGGAAGGATATCCTTCTCACTGAAGGTGACCACGGCTATATCTATTATCACAAGAATATTGCAAGGACTCCATTCTCAGAGGTGAGAGACTACCTCTATCCCATACCTATCAACGAGCGCTCGCTCAACAATAATCTCACACAAAATCCGGGATGGAACGATGGTCTTGATTTCTAAACTGAATTTCAATAAATAAAAAAACACATGCATATGAGATTTTTGAAATATTCATCCAGAGCCCTTTTCCTAATGGCACTCCTGTTTGTTATCGGAAGTTGCCAGGAGGAGGAAGGAACGACTCTATCGCAAGCCGTATTGGCAAGTGCCAGCGCGTTGAATTTCGAGGGAACTGACAGTGCACCACAAATCATCACCGTCTATGCCGATGCCGAATGGGTGTCGGAAGTACCTGAGTGGATCACCATCAGCCCTACTTCTGGCAGCGGTGTGATGGATGTGACCATTTCTGTAACCGACAACATGCGTGGCGGTGCATTGGATAACCCCAGAAAAGCGGTGGTTGTCTTCAGGGGGGAAACCCTTGCCAGTCGCGCAGAGGTGACTGTCATGCAGGCAGGTGACAAGTACCGGGATGTAAGAGACTACACGATGCAGGAACTGGTCGCGCTGGATAATGAGACGGTTGTTTCTGTTCCCGACGTCACGGTGATGGCCGTAACCGCTGTCGGATTTATCGTGTCGGATGAGCAAAACATCCACAATGCCTATGTACTGAGTGAAACAGCGGTAAATGCGGGTGACAAGGTATCGATTCTGGGAGACAAGGCCTCTAATTCGCAATCACTCGCGATGATCGAGGCGGATCAGGTAGAGATTGTCTCGACGGCAGGAAGTGTGACCTATCCTGAAGTTGAAGACATTACCGACAGGCTGGATACCTACAATGGTACCTCTAGGGAGTACATTGCGGTAAGCGGTATCATGAGCGCGGGAAATATTGCCGTAGCGGGTGCCAACTATACGGTTAGCTTTACGGATGCCCCCTCGACGCTGAATCTTGAAGCACTGAATGGCCATCGTGTGGTTGTCAAGGGTTACTTCGACGGACTGGCTGCA
>JADLKK010000076.1 GCA_016839025.1 Proteiniphilum sp. | reverse complement strand
TAGATGCGAATGATCCTCGCATCCTGGTTGGGACGGTTGTTGCCATCCACTTCGAGGGCTGCGATCTTGTCGATCACCTCCAGCCCTTTGGTCACCTCGCCAAAAACGGTATACTCCCCGTCGAGATGGTGGGCTCCGCCAATGGTCGTGTAGGCTTCTTTCAGGCCATCCGGCCAGAAGAACTTGCCGGGAGCTTCCTGGTAGAGGGAGTCAACCACACCCAGCAACGAGTCAAGCAGAGAGTTGAACCCACGGGGATCACTCTCCTTGAGCCGCGCCAGCTCCTCTTTGTGGGGAGAGTAGTGGGTACGGATAATCTTATTCTTTATCGGAATGTTGACACCCATCTCGGTACTGTCGAGCCGACCCTGTGTGTAGATCTTTCCATGCACGACGAAAAACTGCGAAGCATCTGATTTCTTCAGTGGATTCTCGTTATCTCCCTTACGGGGTGCTGACAACGCTCCTTTCTTGTGGAAATGATGTTCCCGGAACTCCGGCATCAGCTCCATATCCGTTCGGCCCCCACCAATTTGCGCCCCGGCAGGTGCGTTTCGTGAGTCCTGTGCCCCTCCCTGGATGACGAAGTGCTTTACCACCCGGTGAAAAAGAGTGCCGTCGAAATAACCTTCTCGAATCAGGTGCATATAGTGATCTCCGTGTCTTGGAGTATCATCGTACAACATTGCCTTCATGGTGCCATAATTGGTCTCAATCACGATGGTAGGGTATCTGGTTTGTGCGTGAAGCAGAACCGTTGTTGTCAGCAACAAAGTAAGGACTGTTTTTTTCATATCGGGATGGTTGACTGATTCGATGATTGGCTGATTTGGGGATTAACTGACCGCTCTAGTTCGGCGCCTTCCGGTAGAGTGCCATCGCTATCAGGATAAAGATGATGTTGGGTATCCATGCCGCGATGAGGGGGCTCATGCTCCCTTTCACCGCGAAGGTGGAGCTGACCGTCATGAAGAGGATGTACGCCATGCTCAACCCCAGTCCGATACCGATGTTGAGACCCATACCCCCTTTCACCTTGCGTGCCGAGAGGGATGCCCCGATCAGGGTGAGGATAAAGGCTGAGAAGACGTTGGCGATACGTGAGTGATATTCAATCTGAAAAGCCTGAATGTTACCCATGCCCCTCTCCTTCTGGCTTTTTACATAGTGGCGCAGTTGGGGTGAAGTCATCATTTGCTGATCCGTCTTGGCGATGATGAAGTCATTTGGTATGATCTGAAGGGTGGTGTCAATAGCGTTGCCCTGTGTGATGGTCTCTCGGGTGCCTTCGAAGTTCCTCACCTGGTAGTTGTTGATGGTCCATTTGTAGGCCGAATCATACCGGATGGACTGTGCCGTAAGGCGTGACACCAGTTGTAGGCTGTCGAAATGATCGATCGAGAAATTGTATCCCGTATTGCTTTTCATGTCGAAATTCCCGAAGTAGACGATGGTACCGGGTCCCACGCGAAATTGTATGTCGCGGTCGCCGGTTTTCCTTTTTCTGGGATCCACATAGGTCTGTTCAAACTCGATGCGGGTGGCGTTGGCCGGTGGGATGATGTAACTGCCGAAGACAAAGGTGAAAAGGGCGATCACCAGGGCTGCTATCATGTAGGGTTTCATCATTCTCCTGAACCCGATGCCGTTGGAGAGGATGGCGATGATCTCCGAGTTGTTGGCCATCTTGGAGGTGAAGAAGATTACCGCCAGAAAGACGAAAAGGGGACTGAACAGGTTGGTGTAGTAGGGGATGAAGTTGAGATAGTAGTCGAAGATGATCTCCTTCAGCGAGGCGTTGTTTGTCATGAACTTGTCGATCTTCTCGTTGATGTCGAACACCACCGCGATGGAGATGATCAGCGCGATCATGAAGAGATAGGTACCCAGGAACTTCCGGATGATGTACCAGTCCAGGCATTTCAGATTCAACTGTGAAAGGAGCTTTTTCATAATCGTCGTGTCACCTTTTCGATCATCCGCGGTTTCCATTCGGCGAAATCGCCGGCGATGATATGTTTGCGTGCCTCGCTGGTCAGCCAGACATAGAATGCCAGGTTGTGGATGGAGGCGATCTGCAGACCCAGTATCTCGTTGCTGTTGATCAGATGCCGGAGGTAAGCCTTGCTGTAGAGATGATCCACGAACGATTCGCCACCCTCCTCAAGGGGTGAGAAGTCATCCTTCCACCGTTCGTTGCGCATGTTCATGATCCCCTCTTTGGTGAAGAGCTGGCCGTTGCGGCCATTACGGGTAGGCATGATGCAATCGAACATGTCCACACCCCGTTCTATCGCCTCCAGAATGTTCTCCGGCTTGCCTACTCCCATCAGGTAACGCGGTTTGTCTTTCGGTAGGATACCGTTCACCAGCTCCACCATCTCGTACATCTTTTCCGTAGGTTCTCCCACAGCCAGTCCCCCGATGGCATTGCCGTCGGCACCCAGCGCTGCCACTCTTTCAGCCGCACGTCTCCGCAGGTCGGGGTAGACACACCCCTGCACGATGGGGAAGAGCGACTGGCTGTGGCCATAGGGGCATTCGGTTTCTCCCATGCGGGTAATGCAACGGTCGAGCCATCGCTCGGTTAGCTCCAGCGACTGCTTTGCGTAGTTGTAATCGGCATCACCGGGGGTACATTCGTCGAATGCCATGATGATGTCGGCCCCGATGATACGTTGGATATCAATCACCTTCTCGGGGGTGAAAAAGTGTCTGGATCCGTCGATGTGCGACTGAAACAGGGCACCCTCCTCTGTCAGCTTGCGGTTATCGGTAAGTGAGAAAACCTGAAAACCGCCGCTGTCGGTCAGCATCGGACGATCCCAGCTGTTAAACCGGTGCAGGCCCCCTGCCGCCCGGATGATCTCCAGTCCGGGACGCAGGTAGAGATGGTAGGTATTACCCAGGATGATTGCTGCCCCTATGTCTTCTTTCAGCTCACGGATGTGTACCGCTTTCACACTGCCCACTGTACCCACCGGCATGAACACCGGTGTCTCTACGGCTCCATGATCGGTTGTGATAAGGCCTGCCCGGGCTTCCGACTTGGGGTCGGTATGTAATAACTGGAAATCCAAATTGTGTCTGTTCTTCGGTTTAAAGCGCAAAGATATATTTTTTGGCTTTACAAACAGAATTGTAACGGTTTAAAAATAGTTACTGAAAAAAACGGGAATCAGTCATACAAATTCGTTTATCCCCGAAGAAAATCCTATTTTTGTGCTGCTTTGACATTTTTATCAATCACACAAGGGTTGCAGCTGCCGGCGGAGGGTTGGTTCAAACAGCCCTTAACGCCCCGGCAGCTGCGGGCAAACAACATTCATTATGGAAAAGAAAACAGAAACTATGCCACGAAAGCCTGAATGGCTGAAAATATCATTACCACAGGGTAAGCAATACCTCGATGTGAAGGAGATTATCGCCAGGAAAAAGCTGCATACCATCTGCGTGAGCGGGAAATGTCCCAATATGGCGGAATGCTGGGGAAGAGGAACCGCCACTTTTATGATATTGGGAGATATTTGTACCCGTTCCTGTCGCTTCTGCAACGTGAAAACCGGAACACCGCTGGGGGTAGACTGGGATGAGCCGGCACGGTTGGCCGACACCATCGAGCAGATGAACCTGCGGCATGTGGTGCTCACCAGTGTCGACCGCGACGACCTGGATGACGGTGGGGCTGAAATCTGGTCGCGTACCGTGCGCCGCATCAAGGAGCGTTGCCCGCAGGTGACCATCGAAACACTGATCCCCGATTTCAACGGAGAGGAGGCGCTGATCCGCAAGGTGATCGATGCCGGACCCAACATTGTGTCACACAACATGGAGACGGTGCGACGGCTGACGCCGAAGGTGCGGAGTCGCGCGAAATATGAGGTGAGTCTCACAACCATTGGGGTCATTGCCTCCAGCGGCAAGGTGAGAGCCAAGTCGGGTGTGATGGTGGGACTGGGTGAAACGGAAACAGAGATCTATGAAACGATGGATGATCTGCTCGCTGTCGGCTGCAGCGTCCTTACCGTAGGCCAGTATCTGCAGCCCACGCGGAAGCATCTTTCGGTGAAAGAGTTTGTTTCTCCGGAGCAGTTTGCAAAATACCGGGAGGTGGGACTCGAAAAAGGATTTCGCTTCGTGGAGAGCGGACCGCTGGTGCGTTCCTCCTATCATGCAGAAAAACATGTATAAGAAATGAGTAGAAAAGTGCTGTTTGAAGATCTGGGACGCATCCGTTATAAAGAGGCGTGGGAGTACCAGGAGAAGCTGTTTGAGTCAGTGATCCGCGACAAGAAGGAACAGAAGAGGGAGAAGCCTCAATATTTGCTTTTTTGCGAACATGAGCATGTCTACACAATTGGTAGGAGTGGCCGCCGTCAGAACCTGCTCATCACACGCCAGGTGTGTGAAAGCCGCCAGATAGATTTGCATGCGATTGACCGGGGTGGGGACATCACCTACCACGGTCCCGGTCAGCTGGTTGCCTATCCGATCATTGACCTCGAGGCGTTTGGCATCGGTATCAAACGATACATCTCCCTGTTGGAGGATGTGGTGATCGAAACGTTGAAGCCCTACGGCATTCGCGGAGAGAAGGATGAAAAAGCGATGGGTGTCTGGCTTGATGCGGGTGACCCCTCACGGGCACGCAAGATCTGCGCCATCGGTGTGCGGGCAAGCCGTTTTGTTACCATGCATGGCCTGGCGCTGAACATCAACAGTGATCTTTCCTATTTCAATTGTATCAATCCCTGCGGTTTCACCGACAGAGGGGTTACCTCCATGCAACGGGAGTTGGAGCGGGAAGTCAGTTTTGGCGAAGTTTCCCTGGGACTGAAAAACGGTTTCAGGGAGTTGTTTGGCATGGAGTTTTCCGGTCACTGATATTCCTTCCGGCAATCAGCGAGGAGAAACCCCTGACGCTTAAACATTTTTAACGGGGATTCCACCGAAAACCAATTTAACATTTCTATTTTTGTATCCCATATCAACGGACCCTATTTTTAACAATCAACACAATGAGCCAAGTAGTCGATATTAAAGAGTTAAACGAGAGAATTGAACAGAAAAGTGCTTTCGTGCAGACACTCGTCACCGGGATGAACCAGGTGATTGTGGGACAGAAACACCTCGTGGAATCACTGCTGATCGGTCTTCTGTCTGATGGGCATATCCTGCTGGAAGGGGTTCCCGGACTCGCAAAAACATTGGCTATAAAGACGTTGGCGCAATTGATCGAGGCTGGTTACAGCCGCATACAGTTCACTCCCGACCTGTTGCCTGCCGACGTGGTGGGTACCATGATCTACAGCCAGCGCAATGAGGAGTTCCAGGTGAAGCATGGCCCTATCTTTGCCAACTTTGTGCTGGCCGATGAGATCAACCGTGCCCCGGCCAAAGTGCAGAGTGCGTTACTGGAGGCGATGCAGGAGCGACAGGTGACCATCGGTGAGGAGACCTACACCCTTCCCAATCCCTTTCTGGTGATGGCAACCCAGAACCCGATCGAACAGGAGGGAACCTATCCGCTGCCGGAAGCGCAGGTGGACCGTTTCATGCTCAAAGTGGTGATCAGCTATCCCTCGCGCGAGGAGGAAAAGCAGATCATCCGGCAGAACATCTTCGAGCCTGTATCCCCCAACCGGGCGGTCATCACCACCCAGGAGATCCTGGATGCCCGCAAGGTGGTGAGAGAGGTCTATATCGACGAGAAGATCAGCAAGTATATCGTGGACATTGTCTTTGCCACCCGTTTCCCCGATCAGTTTGGAATGGATCACCTGAAAGAGATGATAGGATTCGGAGCCTCCCCTCGTGCTTCGATCAATCTGGCACTGGCTGCACGCGCTTTTGCCTTTATCAAACGTCGCGGTTACGTGATTCCAGAAGATATACGGGCTGTCTGTCATGATGTACTGCGCCACCGTATCGGGCTCACCTATGAAGCAGAAGCAAACAACATGACCAGTGAGGAGATCATCAGCGAAATCCTCAACAAGGTGGAGGTGCCCTAACAGGCTTCTTTCCTGCCAATAAAAATAACGACAGCGCTGTAACATCCTGACGGAAAGACCGCATCTATATGGAACCGACCGACCTGATCAAGAAAGTACGCCACATCGAAATAAAGGCAAGGGGACTCTCGCGAAACATCTTCGCCGGTGAGTATCATTCTGCTTTCAAGGGACGAGGCATGGCTTTTTCGGAGGTGAGGGAATACCGTTACGGCGACGATATGCGCGACATCGACTGGAATGTCACGGCACGTTACAACCGCCCCTATATCAAGATATTTGAGGAGGAGCGGGAGTTGACGGTAATGCTGATGGTCGATGTGTCGGAGAGCCTCGGTTTCGGTTCAAGGTCACGGCTCAAGCGTGACATGGTGGCCGAGATTGCCGCCACGCTCGCCTTCTCCGCAATACAGAACAATGACAAGATCGGGGTGATCTTTTTTACCGACAAGATGGAGAAATTCATTCCACCCCAGAAAGGAAGGAAGCATATCCTCTTCATCATTCGGGAAATATTAGGTTTCACTCCGGAGAGCAATGGCACCGATCTCAATATGGCGCTGCGGTACATGACCAACGCCATCAAAAAGCGATGTACCGCTTTCCTGATCTCTGACTTCATTGATCCGGACGACTACCAGAAAGCAATGCAGATCGCAAACCGCAAACATGACCTGGTGGCCATTCAGGTGTATGACCGGCTCAGCACTGCTCTTCAGCCGGTGGGGCTGATGAAGGTGCTGGATCCCGAGACCGGCAGGGAGCAGTGGATCAACAGCTCTTCGAAAAGGGTCCAGGAGCAGTATCGGGACTGGTGGTGTGGCTTACAGGAGAAGATGACCCTCTCTTTTCGCCAGAGTGGCGTGGACAGTGTCTCCATCTCCACAGAGAGTGACTATGTGAAATCGTTGTTGCAACTATTCCAACAAAGAAGATAGCTTTGGTAACAAATAAGAGATATGACAGATTGGTGCGCAGAGGGTCATTGCTGGCTGTAACGCTGCTGCTGGGGTGCATGCTCCATGCCCAGCGGGCATCGGTGCATGCCTCCGTGCAGCCCACCGAGATACTGATCGGTGAGCAGGCGGTAATCAACCTGAAGGTGATTACTCCCAAGGAGAAGATCATCCATTTCCCTGTATACGAGAAAGAGATGATCCCCGGGATTGAGGTGATTGCCATGTTGCCACCCGACACCACGATCGAGAACAACGTGATGACGATCAATTTCCGCTATCTGGTCACCTCGTTCGACTCCACGCTCTATCATATTCCCCATATCCCCATTTTTGACGGGAACGATACCATTCTCTCCAACTCCTTCGGACTGAAAGTGTCCTCACCCCAGCTCTCCGACTCCACACTGGCCTATCTGGAGCGGATCAACAAAGGGGAGACCGATTCCATCGATTTCAATCAGCTACAGCTCAACGATATCAAGCCAAATCGCAGGGTCCCCTTCGTTTGGACCGATTGGCTCTGGCTGCTTTGGATCCTGCTGGGGGTGATGCTCCTGATGGCACTGATCGGCTTGGCGATCTACCTGGTACTGCGGAAAAAAAGAAGAGGCTATTTCTTCAAGCCTCCCGAAGTACTGCCGGCACACCTACGTGCCGTGAGGGAACTCGATAAGCTCAAACAGGAGAGGTTGTGGCTGCAGGGACGTGAAAAGGAGTTCTACAGCCGGCTGACTGATATCCTTCGCTCCTATATATGGGAACGGGAAGGGATACAGGCGATGGAGATGACATCGGGTGAGATCCTGTACGAGATAGGGCAAGCTGTTGATAATGAAATGGTTTGTGGCAACCTGAAACAGATCCTGACCACCGCTGACCTGGTGAAGTTTGCCAAATACAAACCTTACCCCGATGAGAATGATATGAGTATGGTGAATGCCTATTTATTTGTAAATCAGACCAAAGAGGATGATCCTCTGCCTGATCTGAAGCAAGAAGGAAAGAAAGAGGCTGCTGCTGTCACGCTAAACGACTAAGTAATTTTCTGGCATGGAATTTTTGCATCCTGAATATCTTTATCTGTTGCTGTTGCTGATCCCACTGACAGCCTGGTATGTGATGCGCCTTTCAAAAGCGCAAGCCTCCTTCAGGCTTGCCTCGGCAAATGCCTTCAACGGAATGAAGCCTGGTTTCAGGGTCTATATGCGACATTTTCCTTTTCTGCTTCGACTGCTCTCAATTGCTTTGGTGATCGTGGTGATTGCCCGCCCACAGTCGGTGAGCAGTTGGGAGGAGACGGAGACACAGGGGATCGATATCGTGCTGGCACTCGATGTCTCAGGTTCCATGCTGGCACAGGACCTGCAACCCGATAGGCTGCAGGCTGCCAGGAAGGTGGCTGCCGAGTTTATCACCGACCGTAGCAACGACAACATCGGACTGGTGATCTTTGCCGGAGAGAGTTTTACACAGTGCCCGCTTACTACCGACCACAAGGTGTTGTTGAACCTGCTCAACGAGATCAACTTCGGCATGATTGACGATGGCACGGCGATAGGTCTCGGACTGGCCACTTCGGTGAACCGGCTAAAGGATAGCCAATCGCAATCGAAGGTGGTAATTCTCCTCACCGATGGCACCAACAACAGCGGTCAGATTGCACCGCTCACCGCAGCTGATCTGGCCCGTTCCTATGGGATACGGGTCTACACCGTGGGTGTCGGCACAAAGGGAATGGCTCCCACCCCGGTGAACACCCCTTTTGGTATCCGGATGCAGAACATGCCGGTCGATATCGACGAGGAGACACTCACTGAGATTGCTGCCATGACTGGCGGGCAGTACTTCCGCGCACAGGATACGGAGGGACTGCGTCAGGTTTATAACGAGATTGACGAGATGGAGAAGTACCTGATCAGTGTGCAGAATGTGACGCGGCGACAGGAGCTCTTTCTGCCCTGGGCGTTGGCTGCCCTGGCATTGATTTTGCTGGAGTTGCTTCTCAGGCGTACCTGGTTAAGAAGCATTCCGTGAGTCATGTCACGGTGAATGGGGGAAGTAAGGAGAATGAATGAAACAAGTGAATCGTAAATAGCATGTTTAGATTCGGGAATCCGGAATATCTGTGGCTCTTTGCAGCCATGCCGCTGTTGCTGGCTCTATACCTCTATCTGAACATCAGAAAGCGGAAGGATGTAGAGAAGATGGGAAGCCTTGTGACGCTCAGGATGATGATGCCCGAGCTCTCGTTGAAGCGCTCTTACCTCAAGTTCTGGCTGATTTTCGGAGCTCTCTGCACCGGCATCTTCCTCGTTGCCCGTCCGCAGTTCGGTACCAAGGTGGAGACAGTGGAAAAGGAGGGTATTGAGCTGGTTATCGCCATCGATGTCTCCAACTCGATGCTTGCCACTGATTTATCACCTGACCGGCTGAGCCGTGCCCGCCAGATCCTATCGCGCCTGATCGACGTGCGCAGAAACGACAAGATAGCCCTGATCGTCTTTGCCGGTGAGGCATATGTGCAGATGCCGCTTACCTCCGATACCCAATCGGCCAAGATATTCCTCAACAGCATTGACCCTTCGCTGGTGCCGCTGCAGGGTACCGCAATCGCAGATGCTATTCGTTTGGGTATGAGTTCTTTTTCTGCCGACAAGGAGGTGAGCCGGGCGATGGTGATCATCACTGACGCGGAGGACCACGAGGGCAATGCTGCCGAACTGGCTGCCGATGCTGCAAAAGCTGGAGTGATGGTCAATGTGATGGGGGTGGGATCACCTACAGGCTCTCCTTTGCCGGGTCTCAGCAGTGGCAGCAACTACCTGACCGACAGCGAGGGTAACGTAGTGGTATCCCGTCTGAACGAGGAGATGGCGATGGCGATTGCCCACAGTGGTGGGGGGCTCTATGTGCGTGCCGATAACTCCAACAGTGCCATCCGCGCGTTGGAGGCACAGCTGGATGGGCTGGAGACGACGCGCACTGCCTCGCTCTCCTATTCCGAGTATGATGAGCAGTTTCCCCTGCTGGGGTGGTTCCTTCTGGTGATCCTATTCCTGGAGGTACTCATCTATGACAAGAAAAACAGGTTATTCAGAAATGTGAGGTTATTCAGATGAAGCGAACAGTGATCATGCAGACTCTCTTTTTCCTGATAACGGCTTCCATACCCTTGTCGACAATGGCGCAGAAGGAGGTGAGGAAGAATATCAGAAAAGGGAACAAGGTATATGAAGAGCAGAAATTCTCTGAAGCAGCCGGTTTTTACGGAAAGGCAGTGGAAGGGAATCCCGGATCGAAGGAGGCAATCTTCAATCTGGGCAACACGCTCTACCGGCAGAAGGAGTGGGATAAGGCGGCAGCGCAGTATCAACATTTCGTGACACTGGAACAGGAGAAGCCGGAAGAGGCGGCGGGAGGCTGGCACAACATCGGAAATACACTTCTGCAGAAAAAGGATCTGCAGCAATCGGTGGAGGCCTATAAGATGGCACTGCGGCTCAACCCCCATGACGACGAGACACGTTACAACCTGGCAGTGGTACAGAAAATGATCCAAGATCAGAATGATCAGCAGCAGGATCAGCGCGAAGATCAACAGCAACAGCAGGATCAACAGCA
>JADLKK010000004.1 GCA_016839025.1 Proteiniphilum sp. | reverse complement strand
GACTGATCGAAGTACTCATACCCGAAACCATATTGGTTCTGTCACCACTAAAAATACGTGTACCGTCCACAATCCACAATGGTTCATTCGACGCGCTCATCGATCCTTCCCCCCGCACCCGGAGATTCATACGTTGTTTGGTACTGGATGCATCATCAGAATTGGGCATCACCTGCAACCCCGGTACTATCCCTTCCAACAGATTATCCACACGGCCTACCTGAAGCGTTTCTATTCTATCGGAGTTGACCTGAAAAGCAGAACCAACCATATCGGTCCGCTTCTGGACGGTTCCATATGCACCGATCACTACCACATCATCCAACATGGCCACATCCTCTTTCAGCGTGATGTTCATCCTGCTCTTGCCATCCCAGATTTTCTCCTGTTTTTCATACCCGATATATGAGAAGACAAGGGTAGCATCTGCCGGAACCCGGATGATGAAATTGCCATCCAAGTCCGTAACTGTACCGTTGCTGGTACCTTTCTGCACGACATTCACTCCAATGAGTGTTTCACCGTGCACATCCTTCACATTTCCTATCAGCTCCACATTCTGGGCTGCGACCCGGAACAGTGAAAACAACAGAAAAAAAGCAAGTAAATAAAAATGCTGTGGTTTCAACAAAACCGAACTTTTTGTCATGTTCGTCACCTAAGTAATAAATAAAATTACACTCTAATTCGCTAATTTTGCAACAAAAGTACAATATTTATGACAAATTACTATACAGAAAAAGACAGTTAACAATTGATTTAACATCTCCGTGCGATCCCAACGATGACTTAAACAGGTAAACCTCTCTTTGATACGGAAAAGCTACAAGTTGATATTCACTCATATATCACAAACGAAAAAAAAATTGTACCTTTGCGACAGTTTGAAAATGGCAAGCAATCTTGAATCAATCAAAAACAAGATAAAAACTTTAGTAATGAAAAAAGGACTATTAACCACATTCGCATGTATGGCATTACTGGCATGTAACAACCAGGAGAAAGTCACCGAGAAGGGAGCCATCTTCCTGAGCGAGTTCGACACTCCCTATGGTGCCCCCCCTTTCGACAAAATCAGAGTTGAGGACTATGTACCAGCTTTTGAAGCTGGCATGACACTTCAAGCTGAAGAAATTGACCTCATTGTCAACAACCCCGACGCGCCCACCTTCGAGAACACCATCCTGGCGCTCGATAACAGCGGCTCCGTATTGAATCGCGTTTCAAGTCTATTCTATGGGCTGGAGGGAACCGATACAAACGAAGAGATGCAGCAGATCAAGGCTGAAATGTCGCCCAAGCTGACAGCTCATAGTGACAACATCAGCCTGAATGAAAAACTGTTCGAACGCATCAGAATATTGTACGACAACGCATCATCACTTGACCTCACTCCCGAGCAGTTCCGTTTGCTGGAACAGAATTACAAAAGTTTTGTACGATCCGGCATCCTGCTCGATGAAGCGGGAAAGGAACGGCTGCGGGAAATCAACAAACAGCTCTCCGCACTCACCATCCAGTTCAACAACAATGTGCTGGCTGAAACCAACAACTACAAGCTGGTAATCGACAACGAAGAAGACCTGGCCGGACTGCCCCAGAGCGTGGTCAGCGCGGCAGCCGAAGCGGCCACCGCTGCCGGCGAGGAGGGCAAATGGGTTTTCACGCTGCACAAGCCCAGCTGGATCCCCTTCCTGCAGTACGCCGACAACCGCGACCTGCGTGAAGAGCTCTACAAGGCCATGTATATGCGGTCCAACAACGACAATGAGTTCGACAACAAGAACTTGATCAATGAGATCGTGAATCTGCGACTGGAACGCTCCAAACTTATTGGTTACAAGAATTTTGCTGCCTACGCACTGGAAGAGCGAATGGCCAAGAACGAAGAGAACGTTTACAAGCTGCTGAAGGACGTCTGGGCCTACGCTCTGCCGCAGGCCAGAAAAGAGGCGGCCGAACTGCAGGCCATCGCCGACCGCGAGGGCGCCAACATCGAGCTGGCATCCTGGGACTGGTGGTACTACACCGAGAAGCTGCGCCAGGAGAAGTACAACCTGAACGAAGAGGAACTGCGTCCCTACTTCAAGATGGAGAACGTGCGCGAAGGCGTCTTCATGGTAGCCAACAAGCTCTGGGGCCTCAACTTCAAGAAACTGGACAATCTCCCCGTGTACAATCCCGAAGTGGAAACCTATGAGGTGACCGATGCCGATGGCTCCCACATCGCCCTTTTCTACACCGACTACTTCCCCCGTGCCGGCAAGCGTGCCGGCGCCTGGATGAGCAGCTTCCGCAAACAGACAACCCGCGACGGTGAGGATATCCGCCCCATTATCTACAACGTGGGCAACTTCACCAAACCATTGGCTGATACCCCCTCGCTTTTGTCCCTCGACGATGTGGAGACCCTCTTCCACGAGTTTGGTCATGCATTGCACGGCATGCTCTCGAAGGTGACCTACCACGGTCTCTCGGGCACCAGCGTACCCCGCGACTTCGTGGAACTTCCTTCCCAGATCATGGAGCACTGGGCCTTCCAGCCGGAAGTGCTGAAGATGTATGCAAGACATTATGAAACGGGCGAGGTGATACCCGATGAGCTGATCGACAAAATTGAGGCTGCAGGCAAGTTCAACATGGGTTTCACTACCACCGAGTTCGTCGCCGCTGCCCTGCTCGACATGGATTACCACACCCAGACCGAAGAGCAACAGTATGACGTCAACACCTTTGAAAAGAAATCAATGGAGAAGATCGGACTGATCGACCCGATCATCCCCCGCTACAAGAGCACCTACTACTCCCATATCTTCAGCAGTCCGGAAGGATATGCCTCCGGGTATTACAGCTACCTCTGGTCGGAAGTGCTGGATGCCGACGCCTTCCAGGCTTTCACCGAAAAGGGGATCTTCGACCGGGAGACCGCCCGGCTCTTCCGTGAACATGTGCTCTCAAAAGGGAACACCGAGGATCCGATGGTGCTCTATAAGAAGTTCCGCGGCACGGAGCCCGATCCGGTTTATCTCCTAAGAAACAGAGGGTTTATTGAATGACCCTTCTCTCACGCAAAACGCTTCTTATCGCCGGATTAGCTCTCTGAAAATAATCCGGCGATATTGTTCTTAAAAAGATAAAAAAAACGTATATTTGCACGCTCAAATTGTAGGGGCATGCTATCTGCCCGGATCTTAACTCGCAAACATCGGTTAACAACCTGCAAGCAAACAAATTGTAAACAAAAAGTAATATTGAAATGCAAAACAAAGGATTCATTAAGGTCTTCAGTTTGATCCTGACGGCGATCTGTTTGTTCTATTTGTCTTTCACAGTGGTGGGAAGGCAATACAACAAGAAAGCGGATCAATACGCAAATGGAGACCTGGCTCTGAAGAATCAGTATCTTGATTCATTGTCCACCGAAAAGGTCTATTTGAACTACACCCTCAAACAGGTCCGCGAGAAGGAGATCGGACTGGGTCTTGACTTGAAAGGCGGGATGAACGTGGTACTCGAGATCAACGCCTCCCAGGTACTCGCCTCACTGGCCAATACCGATGACCCTCAGTTCAACCAGGCCTTGAATGAGACCATCAAA
Source organism: Proteiniphilum sp. (assembly GCA_016839025.1). GTDB lineage: Bacteria > Bacteroidota > Bacteroidia > Bacteroidales > Dysgonomonadaceae > Proteiniphilum. The sequence goes on along the minus strand of JADLKK010000004.1, from coordinate 69,168 downwards.
CAGAACCGTCGCGGCAGCTCTTCCGACTTCATCTCCCTGTTTCAGGAAAACTACGAGAAGATCAATCCGGAAGGAAGACTGGCCAACATATACAGTATCACCATGAATGAACGGGTCAGCCCCACCGCTACCAACGCAGAAGTGATTTCGGTATTGCGCAGTGAGCTGGCCAGCGTGGCAGACAACTCATTCAACGTACTGGCCACCCGTATCGACCGCTTTGGTGTGGTAGCTCCCAACATCCAGCGCCTCGATCGTGCCGAACGCATTCTGGTGGAACTCCCCGGCATCACCGAACCGGAGCGTGTACGCAACCTCCTGCAGGGGAGCGCCAACCTGGAGTTCTGGAAGACCTACAACGTAAACGAACTGGGAACCTTCTTCAATGAAATGAATGCCCGTTCTGCCGAATATGCCATGGCGAAGCAATCCTCCCTGACCGATACCACAACTACCGTGACTGGCGATACGCTTGAGGTTGCCGCAACGGAGACGATGACCTTTGCCCCAGAAGAGGAAGAAGTGATTCAGATCACCAAAAGTTTTGTGGAGTACTTCAATGAGCCCTACTTCGCCATGGGGGGTGTAGCTGGGCCCATGGTAGGAACCGTATCCAAGCTCGATACGGCAGCAGTGTCGATCAGAGGGAGACCTATTTCCAGCTCTTCGCCCTCAAAGGTGACGGCAGCAAGCGGGGTCCCGCCCTTGAGGGAGACGTGGTGACCAACGCCCGTGCCGACCAGGGACAGCAGGGATCGGCCTGGGAGGTGACCATGAACATGAACGCCGCCGGTGCCAGCCGCTGGTCCACCATCACCGGTGCAGAGATTGGCAAATCGATTGCCATCCTGCTCGATGGATATGTCTATTCCGCTCCCACGGTAAACGGCCGTATCGATGGTGGACGCTCCTCCATCACCGGCAACTTCACCCCCCAGGAAGCACAGGACCTGGAGAATGTACTCAAATCAGGCAAGATGCAAGCAGGTGTACGCATCGTACAGGAAGATGTGGTAGGTCCCTCACTGGGTCAGGAAGCCATCAGAGATGGATTTATCTCCTTCCTCATCGCACTGATTGTGCTCTTCATCTTCACCATCATGCTCTACGGATTCATCCCCGGCATGGTGATCAACGGGGCATTGCTGCTCAACTTCTTCTTCACACTGGGTGCGCTGGCAGCCTTCCAGGCAGTACTCACCCTGCCCGGAATCGCCGGTATGATCCTCTCTCTCGCCATGGCGGTCGATGCCAACGTGCTGATCAACGAACGCATCAAGGAAGAGCTGGCAGCAGGCAAAACGTTGCGACGCGCACTGGAAGACGGCTACAAGAATGCCTTCTCGGCGATTCTCGACTCCAACCTTACCACCATCATCACCGGCATCATCCTGGCCCTCTTCGGTGCGGGAGCCATCCGCGGATTTGCCATCACACTGATCATCGGTATTACCGCATCCTTCCTCACAGCTGTCTTCCTAACCCGTCTGGTATACGAAAACCGTTTTGCCAAAGGTAAGTGGATGAATCTCACCTTCAACACCGGCTTCTCCAAGGCGATCTTCAAGGAATACAGTTTCGATTTCATCCATAACAGCAAGAAGGTATTGATCGTAATTGCCGCCTTCGTGGTGATCAGCCTTATCTCACTCTTTTCCCTCGGGATGAACGTGGGTATTGACTTCACCGGTGGACGCAACTACATTGTACGTTTCGACCAACCGGTGCGTACCGGCGATGTACAGGATGCCCTCGCCCCTCATTTCGGAGAATCGGTGCGGGTCATCACCATCGGCTCGAGCAATCAGGTGCGTATCTCCACCAACCATATGATCGACGTGGAGGGTGACAATGTGGAGCAGGAGCTGCGCGATCTGCTGGGCGAGGGACTCCGGGAGTTCATCACTCCGGGACAAACCATCGATGACCATATCCAGAGCTCACAAAAGGTGGGACCCAGCATTGCCGAGGATATGATCCGCAATGCATTCCTGGCCCTCACCATCGCACTGATCTGCATGGGCCTCTACATCCTTTCTCGCTTCCGCAACTGGTCCTTCTCATTGGGTACCGTGGCTGCTCTGGCTGTAGATACTTTCGCCGTGATCGGTCTCTATTCCCTTCTCTGGAAGGTAATGCCCTTCTCCATGGAGATTGACCAGACCTTCGTGGCGGCAATCCTCACCATTGTGGGATATTCGATCAACGACAAGGTGGTGGTATTCGACCGTGTGCGCGAGTACATGCAACTCTACCCGAAACGGGGACTGAGAGAGTTGTTCAACGACTCCATGAACGCCACGCTGGCCCGTACCATCAACACTGGCCTCAGCACCATTCTGGTGATCATCTGCATCCTCTTCTTCGGGGGAGATGCGGTGAGGAGCTTCGTATTCGCCATGCTGATTGGTGTGGTCGTGGGTACCGTAACCAGCTTGTTTGTTGCGTCACCGGTAGCCTTCACCATCATGCGCAACCAACAGCAAAAGAAAGAGCCGGCCTTCACGAAATAAACTGCTACGGATTGTACAAAAACGGGCGGCAGCAATGCTGCCCGTTTTTGTTCACAAAATGCAGGAACCGGTTGGCAGATCGCATATTTTTTTTTACTTTTGCAATCGCATAGGCCACAATAGCTCAGATGGTAGAGTAACGCATTCGTAACGCGTAGGTCGCGAGTTCGATCCTCGCTTGTGGCTCTTTTCTCTTCAGATTACACCCGTCCTGTTCGTCCCGAACAGGACTTTTTTTTGTAAACTTTTTTTCCTTCTTCAATTTTTGTATCTTTGCAAAAGGTCGGTGGCTTGCCGACCGGTTTATTATATTTTTTTACTATGTCAGAACTGATTGGACAGATATCACAGATCATCGGACCTGTGGTGGATGTGCGGTTTGAATTTGCCGAGTCATCCGAAGCCAAACTCCCGGCTATTCATGATGCGCTCTATGTGTCACGTACCGAGGGACAGGAGGTTTTTCTGGAGGTACAGCAACACATCGGAGAGAACATTGTCCGCACGGTGGCCATGGAAAGTACCGACGGATTGCGCCGCGGCCTCTCCGTCAAAGCGCTCGGACGTCCCATCAGTGTACCGGTAGGTGAACAGATCAAGGGCAGGCTGCTCAACGTCGTGGGTCGACCCATCGATGGCCTGCAAAAGCTGAGCCGTGACCAGCAATACCCCATTCACCGCGAAGCCCCCAAATTTGAAGATCTCACCACCTCAGAGGAGATACTATTTACCGGGATCAAGGTGATCGACCTGCTACAGCCCTACCTCAAGGGGGGCAAGATCGGCCTCTTCGGTGGTGCCGGTGTGGGGAAAACGGTGATCATCATGGAGCTGATCAACAACATAGCCAAAGGACACAACGGCTACTCGGTCTTCGCCGGTGTGGGGGAACGCACCCGCGAGGGGAATGACCTGTTGCGGGAGATGATTGAATCAGGCGTGATCAAATATGGCAAGGTGTTCAAGCAGGGAATGGATGAAGGCAAATGGGATCTGAGCACAATCGACTATGAGAAGCTCAAATCTTCACAGACAACGCTCGTCTTCGGACAGATGAATGAACCCCCGGGTGCCCGCGCCTCGGTAGCCCTCACCGGACTGGCCGTTGCCGAATCATTCCGCGATGCAGGTGGTGATGGAAGTGACACCCTTCTTTTCATCGACAACATCTTCCGCTTCGTGCAGGCCGGCTCGGAGGTATCAGCCCTGCTGGGACGCATGCCCTCGGCAGTGGGTTACCAGCCCACACTGGCCTCGGAAATGGGGACCCTGCAGGAGCGGATCGCTTCCACCATTCACGGTTCCATCACCTCGGTACAGGCAGTCTACGTGCCGGCTGACGACCTTACCGATCCCGCACCTGCCACCACCTTCAGCTACCTCGACGCCTCCACGGTACTCAGCCGCAAGATCGCGTCACTGGGTATCTATCCGGCAGTGGATCCACTGGAATCCTCCTCACGCATCCTGGACCCTGCCATTGTGGGGGAAGATCACTATCACACCGCGATGGAGGTAAAACAGATCCTGCAGCGCTATAAGGAACTTCAGGATATCATCTCCATTCTGGGTATGGATGAACTCTCCGATGAAGACCGCCTCACCGTGAACCGTGCCCGCAAAGTGGAACGGTTCCTCTCCCAGCCTTTTTTCATGGCGGAGCAATATACCGGACAACCCGGCGTGATGGTCTCTATCGCCGACACCATCCGGGGCTTCAGGATGATCATGAACGGGGAGCTGGATCACTACCCGGAAACGGCATTCATGAGTGTGGGAACCATTGAGGAAGCAATTGAAAAGGGTAACGCCTTGATGGAACAAACAGAAGCAACCCCATGACCCTCGATATCCTTTCACCCGAAAAATCCTACCACGTCGACGAGGTGGATTCGGTAACGCTACCCGGAACCATGGGCTCTTTTCAAATACTGAAAAATCATGCACCACTCATCTCTTCGCTACGAGGAGGCAACATCACCTTCTTCGCACAGGGCCATCTGAAAACGCTGCACGTGGAAGAGGGGTTTGTGGAAGTGCAAAACAACAAAATAACGGTTTGCATTGATTCCATAAAAAAAGAGTTATCCAAGAAATGAAAAAGCAGATCATCAATTTCCTGATATTTCATACGGTGGTTATGACCCTCACCGGTGCAGGGATCTGGCTTCTGGTGGATGCCTTCTTTCCGCGGCTCCTGGTAAGGGGATTTGTTGTGATCCCGATCTTCTTCTATCTGCTGGGAATCGTCTTCATTACCCAGTTCCGCAACTCCGCAGTTACCCATCCTGTAAAGATGGTGAACCTTTACATGTTGCTAAAGATGATCAAAATTTTCATCTCATTTGCGATCATACTCATCTACTGGCTCATTCACCAGACAAATGTCCGTAGCTTTGCCATCCTCTTCCTCATCTTCTACCTGCTCGACCTCCTCTGGGAGACCTATATCTACCTGCGGATGGAAAAATATATCAAAAACCTTACGGATCACAACAAACCACCCAAGGAGCCGATAGAACTATGAAACTGAGATTCACCCTCACGGGATTGATCATCCTGACACTACTCTCCCCCTCTCTGGTGGCGGCACCTTCGGTCAACGAAAAGGAAGAGCATGAACAGGAGCTGAATGTGAAAGAGATGATCCTGCACCACCTGGCCGACAGCTACGAGTGGCACATCACAGGAAACGGTGAGAAAGTGATTTCCTTACCTCTTCCGGTGATCCTTCACAGCAAGCAAAGCGGATGGCACATCTTTCTCTCCTCACGGCTGCATCAGAGTGAGATGAGTGATCGCGGCTTCCTGATTGCGGCCGATGGCAGGTATGCAGGCAAGATCGTTGAGGCCATGCCCGACGGGAGCTACCTACGCCCCATGGATCTCTCCCTCACCCGGAATGCTGCTTCGCTGTTGTTCAGCTCGCTGCTGCTAATCCTGCTGGTGACCGGTGCGGCCCGCAGCATCAGTCGTGATCCGCTGAAACCGAAGAAAGGGTTTGCCGGTATAGTGGAAATGGCAGCGGTCATGATTGAAAATGAACTGGTAAAACCTTCTGTAGGGAAAGATTACGCACGCTACTCCCCCTATCTGCTGACTCTTTTCTTCTTCATCCTGATCAACAACCTGTTGGGGCTGATCCCCCTCTTTCCGGGGGGAGCCAATGTGACCGGCAACATCGCCGTCACCCTGGTGCTGGCAGCCACCACGTTTCTGGTGGTGAACTTCACCGGGACGAGAGAATATTACCGGGAGATTTTCTGGCCCGATGTGCCGCTCTGGCTTAAGATTCCCTTTCCACTGATGCCGGTAATCGAGGTGGTGGGACTCTTTACCAAGCCCTTTGCCCTGATGATCCGTCTCTTTGCCAACATCATGGCCGGACATGCCATTGTGCTGGGACTCACCTCGCTGGTTTTCGTCTCGGTGAGCCTGGGCAGTGCCATTAACGCCTCCATGACAGCAGCATCGGTGCTCTTCTCCGTGTTCATCAATTTTGTAGAGCTGCTGGTGGCATTTATCCAGGCCTATGTCTTCACACTGCTCTCGGCCGTTTTCATCGGACTGGCACGGATAGAGCCACATGTCACCGGCAGCGGAGGGCATATTCCGGCAGACAAGGGAGAACAGATACAAGCACAATGAAATCATTACCAAATAGATAACAACCATTAAACAAGTAAACAAATCGTATGGAACTATTATCAGTGATGCTGCAGATACAGCACGAAGCGTTGAGCACGTTGGGATTGGCAATGGCCATTGGAGTGACCGTATTGGGGGCTGCCTTTGGCATTGGCAGGATCGGACAGTCGGCTCTCGAGGGCATCGCCCGCCAACCGGAGTCGGCCTCAGACATCCGCACCACCATGATCATCTCCGCTGCCCTGATAGAAGGGGTGGCACTGTTTGCCATCGTAGTGTGTGGTTTCATCCTTTAATCTGAACCGATATGTCGTTATTGACACCCGAACCGGGTCTGCTCTTCTGGATGATGATCTCTTTCGGGATCGTCCTTGTCGTGTTGGTCAGATATGGGTTTCCGGTGATCTTGAAATCGGTTGAAAAAAGGCAGAACTACATTGAAGCATCGCTTCAGGCCGCCCGCGAAGCCCAGGAGGAACTGGGCAAGGTGGTAGAGACCAGCGAACGGATGCTGGCAGAGGCACGCAAGGAACAGCGTGCCATCCTCAGTGAAGCCACCCGGCTGAAGGAGCAGATCATAGAAGAGGCACGTACGGGAGCCACCACCGAATCGGAAAAAATGATGGAGGCAGCCCGCAGAAAAATCGATGCCGAAAAGGAAGAAGCACTCCGCAGCATCCGCCGTGAGGTCTCCACGTTATCGGTACAGCTGGCGGAGCGAATTCTGCGTGAGCGACTGGGCAATGAACAGGAGCAAACGAAGATGATTGACCGCCTGCTGGATGAAGTAGATATCTCCAAATCCTGACAACGATGAACACGGGTCTCATCTCCTCTCGTTATGCCAAAGCGCTGTTGGAGCATGCTACGGCTGCGGGAGAACAGCAACAGGTCTATCTGCGTATGAAAACGCTTGCCGCCATGTACACGGAGGTGCCTTCCCTGCGCCGTGCCCTTTCCGGAACGACCAATACAAAGGATAACAAGCTCGCTATTTTGCGTACGGCGTGCGGAGGTGATCTCCCCCCTTCACTGGAACGAATGATCCGACTGATTATGGAGAACGAACGGGAGGAGCTGATGCATTACATCGCACTGCGGTTTACGGAACTCTATCGTGACCGGTTTGAGATCCGGTATGGTAAGCTGATCACGGCAGTACCCATCGATGAGGAGACAGAGAAACGATTCATCGGACGAATACGCGAAATCGTCGGAGGAGAGCTGGAGGTGGAACCGATGGTAGATCCCGGCATCATTGGAGGATTCATCCTTTACCTTGACGATACCCGCTGGGATGCGAGTGTTAGGGGCGAACTGTACCGCATCAGGAACCATTTCAGAATTCTGGACGCCAGCATTGGAAACAAGATGAAACAATAAAAGTGATCATGGCTAACAACGAAATCAAAATAAGTGAGGTATCCGATATCCTGCGCATGCAGCTCGAAGGGCTCGATACCGATGTCAAATACGACGAAACGGGGGTGGTGATCAGCGTCAGCGATGGCGTAGTGCGCATCTACGGACTACGTAACGCTGAGTCGAACGAGTTGTTGCTGTTCGACAACGGCATGCAGGCCATCGTGATGAACCTCGAGGAGGACAACGTAGGTGCCATCCTGCTGGGTGCCACCAGCGAGGTGAAAGAGGGCTTCGTGGTGAAGCGTACCGGTCATGTCGCTTCCATACGCGTGGGGGAAGGATTGCTGGGAAGGGTAATTGCTCCTACCGGCGAGCCGATCGACGGGAAGGGAGCTGTGAAGGGTGAACTCCTGGAGATGCCCCTGGAACGAAAAGCTCCCGGTGTCATCTTCCGTCAGCCGGTGAACAAACCGCTGCAGACCGGCATCAAGGCTGTGGATGCAATGATTCCCATCGGTCGGGGACAGCGGGAACTGATCATCGGGGACCGCCAGACGGGTAAGTCGAGCATCGCCATCGACACCATCCTGAATCAGCGGAAAAACTATGAGGAGGGTGATCCGGTCTATTGCATCTATGTGGCCGTAGGTCAGAAAGGATCTACCGTAGCCTCACTGGTAAAGACCCTTACCGACCACGGAGCGATGGATTATACCACGGTGATTGCCGCAAGCGGTTCCGATTCTGCCGCTCTTCGTTACATCGCTCCCTTTGCCGGAGCAGCCCTCGGTGAATATTTCCGTGACACGGGCCGCCACGCCCTGGTGGTTTACGACGATCTCTCCAAGCAGGCGGTAGCCTACAGGGAGGTGTCGCTGATCCTGCGTCGCCCCTCGGGTCGCGAAGCCTATCCGGGTGACATCTTCTACCTTCATTCACGCTTGCTGGAACGTGCCGCCAGCATTATCTCACAGCAGGATGTAGCAGCGCATATGAACGACCTGCCGGAGTGCCTGCTGGGCAGGGTGAAGGGAGGAGGCTCACTCACTGCCCTGCCCATCATCGAGACGCAGGCAGGTGATGTCTCAGCCTATATCCCCACCAACGTGATCTCCATCACTGATGGTCAGATTTTCCTGGAAGCCGATCTCTACAACAAGGGAATACGTCCCGCCATCAATGTCGGCATCTCCGTCTCCCGGGTGGGAGGAAATGCGCAGGTAAAGGCAATGAAAAAGGTGGCCGGTTCACTGAAGATCGACCAGGCGCAGTACCAGGAACTGGCGGCCTTCACCAAATTTGGCGGTGACATGGATGCGGTCACCATGATGACCATCGACAAGGGACAGAAGAATGAGCAGCTACTGATCCAACCGGTACACACGCCCATGAGTGTGGAACACCAGATTGCCGTTCTCTACTGTGGTACACATGGACTACTCAAAAAGATACCACTGGAACGGGTGGCTCTTTTCGAGCGGGAGTTTCTTGCTACCCTGGAGCTGAAATACCGCAGCGATCTACTTGACCAGTTGAAGCAGGGTATCATGAACGAGGCAACTGGCAAAATCATCGAGCAGGTGGCAGCAGAGACCATCGAATCGATGCAATCTTAAACAGCAATGGCTCAACTCAAGGAAATAAAAAGCAGGTTACAATCGGTCCGCTCCACACGGAAGATCACCACCGCCATGATGATGGTTTCGTCTGCCAAGCTGCTGAAAACACAACAGCTCATCCAGACACTCTTCCCTTATGAACAGAAGCTGAGTCATCTGTTGTACCATCTGCTTCGGGGAGAAGAGGAGTTCCGGTCACCCTTTACCCAGGAGCGTGAAACCAGTCGGGTAGCCATCGTGGCATTCTCCTCCAGCACGGGACTGGCAGGCCGTTTCAATCACAACATTGCCAACCGGCTGGCATCGGTTGTGGAGAGGTACCTCTCTCTGGGGAAAGAGAACATCCTGATCTACCCCATCGGTGGTAAGGCAGCCAAGGCGGCACAAAAGATGGGAATGATGCCGGCGGGAGACTATGAAGCCATTAGCAGCAAGCCCTCATATCATGCCACACAGTTGATTGCAAAGGAGTTGATGCATCTGTTTGCAACGAAAAAAATTGACCGTGTAGAGCTGATCTATCACCACTTCATCAGCAAGGGAGCACAGGAAGTAAGAGAGGAGATCTTTCTGCCTGTAAGGCTGCCAACGGAGGTTGAGACTCATCTGACGAACGATTACATTGTAGAGCCAGACCGGATTGCTCTTCTGGAGCAGTTGTTGCCCAAGGTGATCCAGCTGAAGCTGTTTACCGCACATATCGATTCTGTCACCTCCGAGCATGCAGCCCGCATGACGGCCATGCAGATCGCCAACGACAATGCCGACAACCTGATTGATGAGTTGAAGCTTGAATACAACAAGTTGCGCCAGCAATCCATCACCAATGAACTACTCGACATCGCCGGCGGAATCGTACGCTAGGTGATTATTGTTCCCCAGAATGAGCGTTGTGTCTCTCAAAGTGAGCGGTTGATCTGCTCAATATAATCCAACAGCTCTTCCCTGCCCTGCCCTTTTTCCGAAGAGGTGACAAAGATGGGGGGCAATTCCTCCCAGCCCTCCAGCAGTTTCTCCCTGTAGGTATTTACGTTCATCTGTAGTTTTCCGCTGCCCTGCTTGTCACCCTTGGTGAAAACAATGGCAAAGGGAATACCGTTTTCACCCAGCCACTCCATGAACTCCAGATCGATCTTCTGCGGCTCATGCCGTGAATCAATCAGTACGAAGAGGTTGCTCATCACCTCCCGCTCCAGGATATACTCTTCGATGATTACCCGGATCTTCTCCCTTCCTTCTTTGCCGCGGCGCGCATAGCCGTAGCCCGGCAGATCCACCAGATACCACTCCCCGTTGATCAGGAAATGGTTGATCAGCAACGTCTTGCCAGGTGTGGATGAGGTCATCGCCAATCCCTTGCGGTTGGTAAGCATGTTGATCAGGGAGGATTTTCCCACGTTGGAGCGACCGATAAAGGCATATTCCGGTTTCCCGTCCTGTGGACACTTCCGGTGATCGGTATTGCTGATGATAAATTCTGCGGTCTGTATGTTCATTGTCTATGCAGGTTTGGTTCTGTTTTTCAGTGAGATAATCCAAAGCCCCAGCAGGGTGAGCAATCCGTTCAGGAGCAGCAGTTCGTAGCCCACCTGGTAGCCATACAGCTGCTTCATGGCCAGCTCGATCAGGAAACAGAGCAGGGGGGCGGCGATTGCCACATAGGGAACAGAGCTGTCTGCCGGATTCAGTTTTGTATAGAGACCAGCCACGTAGAGACCCAGCAGGGGACCGTAGGTGTAGGATGCCAGCTTGTAGATGGCGTTGATGATGCTGTCGGAGCCTATCGCCTCGATCAGCAGGATGATCAGCACGAAAACGACACTGATGCCCAGGTGCACACGCCTCCTGATCTCCACCTCCCGTTTCTCCTGTTCCTTGTTTCGTGCGATGACCCGCATACCCAGGATATCAACACAGAAGGAGGTGGTGAGGGCCGTCAGTGCCGAGTCAGCGCTGGAGAAGGCGGCAGCCACGATGCCCACCACGAAGATGCCCAGCACCGCTGTCCCCAAATGTTCACTGGCGATCAGCGGCAGGATGTTGTCGGATACCTCCGGCAGATGAATGCCTTTCGATCCGGCATAGGCCAACAACAGCACTCCCAGACAAAGAAAGAGAAAGTTGATCGGGGCAAAGGCCATTCCATAGGAGACCACGTTTTTCTGTGCATCCCTGAGGGTACGGATGGTCAGGTTCTTCTGCATCTGGTCCTGATCGAGTCCGGTCATCACGATGGTGATGAACATGCCACTGAAAAACTGTTTGAAGAAATGCTGTGTGCTATGCCAGTCATCAAAGACAAAGATACGGAAGTGACGGCTTTCCCTGATGGTGGCTGCCACCTCTGCAATGTTCATACCCATTTGCGAGGAGAGCTGCCAGATAATCAGCAACAGTGCTGTGATAAAAAGCAATGTCTGCAGCCAGTCAGTCCAGATGATTGTCTTGATGCCGCTCTTGTGGCTGTAGAGCCAGATGATCAGGATGATGCCGGTCACCGTCACCACAAAGGGCACTCCCCATCTTTCGAAGACCAGCGACTGCAGGATAAAAGCCACCAGATAGAGTCGGGCAGCAGCACCCACAAGCTTGGATAGCAGGAAGAACCAGGCACCGGTCTTGTAGGAACGAGTTCCGTAACGCTGATCCAAGTAGCCGTAAATGGTGGTGAGGTTGAGCCGGTAGTAAAGCGGTAGCAGTACATAGGCGATCACCAGGTAACCGAAGAAAAAACCCAGCACCATCTGCATATAGGTCATGTCAAGGTTGCGCACCATACCAGGTACTGAGACAAAAGTGACACCCGAGATGGAGGTGCCGATCATCGCCACTGCCACCACATACCATTTGGATGACTTGTTGGCCCGGAAGAAGGCATCGTTGCCGGCTCCCTTTCTGCCGGTAAGCCAGGAGATCAGCATCAGCAACGCGAAGTAGAGGGCAATCACCAGAAGGAGAAAGATCGGCTTCATTGGATCGTTGATTACAGGTTCACGAAATAGGTCACCAGATCAGGAAAGGAGTTGAATCGCAGCTGATAGTGATCGGTGGTTCCAAATCCGTAGGAGACAAACACAAAAGGGATACCGGCCAGAGCCGACTGATGGCTGTCGGAGTCAGTATCACCGATATAGAGAGGGGTTTGCAGCCCATGCTTCGCCTTCAGTAACTGCAGGTTATGATGCTTCGACCGCATGTTCATACCATGTTCCATGTAATCGAGAAAGAGATGTCGGGTGCGGGTGTGGCGCATGAAGGTAACCACCCCCCCTTCCTCGCAGTTGCTGAGCAGGAACAAACGGTATGTAAGGGCTAGTTGTTCCAGCCCTTGCAATACACCTTCGTAGATCAAGGGTCTCATCTGTTTCTGCATCTGCTGGTATTCGTCGATCACGGACTCATAGAGACGATCCTGTGCGGCAATATCTCCTTCCGGCAGTACGGCTTGTAACATCATACGCGCCTCTTTGCCCATCAGCCGGATGATATCATCACGGGTTACTGTTTTCTGATGACCGGTTCTGACCAGTCCCCTGTTCCAGACAATCACATAGGTATCCACATTGTCCCAGAGGGTACCATCCATATCGAAAATCAAACTATCGGGTTGCCACATCTAACATTCTTTTCTTAGTGGGTGCAAAAGTACGGAACAATGCAGGAAAGGACAAATAAAAAGGGTTAAAACAAAAGAGATGCATTTGGCGTTTACAACGAAACAACCCTTATCATGGATAAAGAAAAGGTCTGCCTGGTCATCAACCCCATCTCGGGCACAGAATCGAAGAAGAATATCCCGGAGATGGTGGCCGCTGTGTTCGACCAAAAGAGATTCGATCTTGTGATCCGCGTTACCGGCTACCCGGGTCATGCCACTGAAATCGCCCGTCAGGCAGTCACTGAAAGCTACCGTTATGTACTCACCGCCGGTGGTGACGGCACGGTGAACGAGGTGGCCAGGGCACTGATCAACTCAGACACCACACTGGGTATCATCCCCTTCGGCTCCGGCAACGGACTGGCCCGGGAATTGAATATCCCGATGGACGCGGAGAAAGCACTTGAGATCATCCGTAACGGGAAGAGCCGCACCATTGACTACGGGGTGGCCAACGACCAGATCTTTTTCTGCACCTGTGGTTTCGGATTTGATGCCTTTATCAGCGACCGCTTTGCGGAGGAGAAGAAAAGAGGGCCGCTGGGATATCTGCGACATATCCTGGAGAGCGCGGTCGACTTCCGGTCGGAGGAGTATGAGTTGACATACGATGAGGGGAGCCTTACCGAACGGGCATTCGTGCTCACCTGTGCCAACGCGTCGCAGTATGGCAACGAAGCCTACATTGCTCCGGGAGCAAGTATGGACGACGGCAAGATGAACGTCTCCATCCTGAAGCCACTCAACGCGCTCGAGATTCCGCAAACCACGCTGCAGCTCTTCACGAAGAATATCGACAAAAACAGCAAAATGACCACACTGGTGACGCAAAAGCTGATTATCCGGCGTAAACGTGCAGGATTGATGCATGTGGACGGAGAACCGGTAGAAAGCGGCCGCGAGATCACGGTAGAGATCAGACACCGGGGACTGAAGGTACTGGTTCCAACAGAGAGAGAGAAGAAAAAGCGGGAAGCAGAGAACATTTTCAATTCCCTGACCCGCTGGTTCAACGAGTAGCCTCTACTTGCCGTTTTTCTTCCATATGGTGAGTTGGACCCTGCGTTGTTCCCGGGTGCGGGTCGATTTTTTCAGGGTGAACGTGATCTCTTCCGGTGCACGATAAAGAGCAAAGTGGGTTGCCAGCACTTCCCGGATGCCGTCGAGCGAGGAGACCGGCTCTCCGTCACGCTTGAAACCACCCGGCCACTTGTCGCGAGGTGTCCTCTTCCGATCCCACTCGTAGGAGGATGCCAGCAGCAGGTATCCATTCTCATTCACTCTGGTGTGAATATCTGCCAGGAAAAGCAGAGGATCGCCCAGTTCTTCCAATAGGTTGGGTACAATGATCATGTCATATCCGGAAAATATGGGCTTCAAATTCATTGCATCCGCCTGCATAAAGAGAATATGTTCCCTGGTCTCGGAGAGACCGTAATCAGCAAGGACAATGTCGCGGTAGAAAACCAGTTCACCCTCATCCTTCATGGTATAACGCACATACCCCTGTTCCTGCAGCTGAATGGGAACGCGGATCATGCGGGCAGTGAAATCGAGCGCGGTGACATCGTGGAAGTTCCTGGCGAGCTCAAAAGCAAGACGTCCCGTATCGGCATTCAGGTCGAGGATAGGTGCATCCGGATGATCCGGCAGCAACTCAGCTGCCAGACGACCCAGGGTCACTGCGAAATTGGATTGACCATCCGGTGCTTCTCCCCAGTTTTGTTCACAGGAAAGGGTTACATCTTCCTCAGTCAGATAATCAGCCTGTTCAATTTTCAGTGGTGCATCGCTTTCAATATAACGGAAGCCGGCATGCTGGTAGAAATGACGACGGAAGGCATAACGCGCATGCAGGGTCGCCTCGTTACCGGTAGAGATCCAGGATCCCCCCTTGATCAGGTTGTGCTTCCCGTCGAAAGTGGGCGTAGAAAAATCATCGTACAGCGGATGTACCCTGAAGCCGGGAAAACCGGTGATGGGTGTTTCGGTCCACTGCCACACGTTGCCGACCACATCGAAGAAGCCTCCCTGCTCAAAGAGATCCACCGGAGAGGGAGAGGCAAAATGTTCCAGTCCGATGTTGCCCGGTGCGGTACCCCACTCCGGCAGATCAGACAGACAGGCTACCTTGTGCAGACGGTACCACTCCGCTTCGGTGGGCAACCGGTAGCTTTTCCCCGTCACTTCACTCTTCCAGTTGCAGAAAGCCTTTGCCTCCAGGTAATTCACTTCCACCGGCCAGTTCCAGGGCATTCCGATCTCTTCGGCTACCAATCGGAGACGGTAACCATTTTCCTCCTTCCGCCAAAACAGCGGCATGGTAGCCTCCCGATAGTTGCGCCAGCGCCATCCTTCATCGGTCCAGTAGCGTGCTGTTTCGTATCCACCTGCTTCCACAAAGGAAAGGAACTCTCCGTTGGAGGTGAGATACTTGGCTGCCCTGAAATCTGAAATCTCCTCCTGGTGATTGCCATATTCATTATCCCATCCGTAGAGCGGATAGTCCAACGGCTTGCCCAGCCGCACCACCCCACCCGACACCGGTATCAGCCCGTTCTCTGGCGCGTCACCTGCGCTAAGGCAACGTTCTCCGAACAACCCCGGGCGTACCAGCTCCAGTGGCAACTGGCGGATCAGCACCGAGGAGGTCTCCAGATGGATCCGTTCGTGTTCGATTCCCATCATGATGATCCAGAAAGGACTCTCCCATCCAATGGGCAGCTCCAGCGGTTTACTCTCAATTACACCGAGGATTGCTCTCTTCGCCTCGTCGCGATAGGTGCGTACCTCCGCCACAGGTGGCCAGTCGTAATGGTTGTTGTCCAGATCGTCCCAACTCATCTCATCTACTCCGATGGCGAAGGTCGATTCAAACTTCGGGTTGATCCTCCGGTCAATTATGCCGGCCAGATAAAGCTTGTTGATAAAGAAGACGGCAGTATGTCCCAGATAAAAGAGGATAATGTGCCGCAGGGGATCGCCGCGATGATAGAATACCTCATCCGACTTCAGCTGGGTATATAGCAACTCGTCAATGGCCCAGGTTTTCAGAAAATAATCACGTATTTCCTTTCTCTTCTCATCAGGTGAACCGGTTCTCAGGTCAACGGTTCTGGCAAGTAAATCTCTCATTTCTCCAAATATTTTATCTATATGAAACAGGCAAGCAATCAATCACTATTGAACGGCTGCAAGGATGTACCTGTGCAGGTATATTTTTTTCATCTCAAAGGTTTCTCCGGGCGACTTCAGCTTGGTCTGCCAAATCGAGCCAACCGGATAAAAACCCAGCTTGCGATAGAGCGACAGAGCCGGCTTATTCCGATCCCACACCCGGATCACAGCATCGGTATAATCACTCTCAGCCCGGACCAGCAGGCCGTTCACCAGCTGCGCGGCTATTCCCCTTCCCCGGAAAGCGGCATGTACCATCACCTCACTGATATAAAGCGACCGCTCCACCGGTATCGACGGCAAGTCGGCGGCAGGGAAGCCGGAGTCCTGCAGCAGCGGCATTGCCAAAGCCACCCCTGCCAATCGGTCACCGACAAAGAGCATGTTGCCCCATCCGTTGCGGATCAGACCATCCAGTGTACTCCCCGCTACGGGTGGATCAATATACTGGGCATATTCTCCGCCGGTGAAGGCATGCAGGTAGAGCTCGATAATCTGGCCGCGGTATTTGGGATAGTTGTGTTCGCCCAATGCTAAAAGACCATTACCTCTCATTTTTTCTGTCATACCCCCTTTTCTAAATTGAACAATTAAAAGTAAGGGATGTTCAATAAACATAGTCCGTGAACAAGCAATTATCAATACGATTATAGATATGAACAACTTCATTTTTCAAAACCCTACCAAACTGGTATTTGGAAAAGGGCAGATCAAAAAACTGGCTGATCTGCTGCCTGATAGCATTAACCTGATGCTCACATTCGGTGGTGGGAGTGTTACCAGAAACGGTGTCTATGATCAGGTAAAAGAGGCACTCAGGGGACGCAATTTCATCGAGTTCTGGGGCATTGAACCCAATCCCCGGGTAGAAACACTCCGCAAGGCGATAGAGTTGGGCAGGGAGAACAACATCAACTACCTGCTGGCAGTGGGTGGCGGGTCGGTGCTCGACGGCAGCAAGCTGATTGCTGCCGGTATTGCCGATGAGACTGACGCATGGGAGATTGTGAAAAGGGGGGTAGCCAACAAGCAGATTCCCTTTGCATCGGTAATGACCGTACCGGCCACCGGCTCCGAAATGAACGGTGGAGCGGTAATCTCGCGCCAGGAGACACTAGAGAAGTATGGATTCTTCGGCAACTATCCCCGGTTTTCAATTCTGGATCCGGAGGTAACCTACTCGCTCTCCGATTATCAGATTGCATGTGGTTTAGCCGATGCCTTTACCCATGTGCTGGAGCAGTATCTGACCACCCCTGGCCAGTCGCGAATCATGGATCGTTGGGCAGAGGGGGTATTGCTCTCCATAAAAGAAATTGCACCCGGCATCAGGGAAAAACCGAAGGATTATGAGCTGATGGCCGACTACATGCTGGCGGCCACGCTGGCATTGAACGATTTCATCAGGATGGGGGTTACTCAGGATTGGGCTACACACCAGATAGGCCACGAATTGACTGCGCTTCACGGCATCACCCATGGTCACTCACTGGCCATTGTGATGCCCGGCACCCTCAGGGTACTGAAAGAACAGAAAAAAGAGAAGCTGATGCAATATGGGGAGCGCATCTTCGGCATCACCGAAGGTACGAAGGCAGAACGGGTGGACAAGGCGATCGAGATGACCGAACAGTTTTACCGTTCACTGGGTCTGACCACCCGTCTCCCGGAGGAGGGTATCGGAAAAGAGGCGATCGATACCATTGCCACCCGGTTCAATGAACGGGGGGTCGCCTACGGTGAAAACGGCAACGTAAACGGAGATGTAACCCGCGAGATATTGCTTAGTTGCCTGTAAACGTCTGAATAAGCTACAAGACAATGAAAAAACTGACATTTCTGCTTTTCTCAAGCCTGCTTACCATGCAGGCTTTCGCTATTGATGATGCCCGCATGATCCGCTTCCCCGATATCAACGGCAAGCTGATCGCCTTTGTTTACGCCGGAGATATCTGGACGGTGGATGCCGCGGGAGGTGACGCCCGCCGTATCACCTCCCACCCCGGCCTGGAGCTCTTTCCCAAAATCTCACCCGACGGACGCTGGATCGCCTTCTCAGCAGAGTATTCGGGGAGCCGACAGATATGGGTGATGCCTTCCGAAGGAGGTGCGGCGAGGCAACTCACCTTTTACAATCCGGTGGGTGAGATGCCACCCCGTGGTGGTTTCGACCATGTGGTGCTCGACTGGAGCCCGGACAGCCGGCGCATCCTTTTCCGTGCCAACCGTACCAGTTTTGGCGACCGCAATGGTCGTTACTTTACCATCGATAGGGAAGGGGGACTGGAAAAACCTTTACCCATCGTTAACGGAGGATTTGCCACCTTCTCCCCCGATGGAAATCAACTCTGCTTCACTCCGGTGGATCGCGAGTTTCGTACCTGGAAAAGATACAAAGGTGGACGTGCTACAGAGTTGTGGAGCTACGACCTTGCGAAGAATGAAGCACGACAGGTTACACACTGGGCCGGCAGCGATCAGTGGCCGGTTTGGCACGGCAATCATCTCTATTACGCATCCGACCGTGACAGCCGGCTCAACATCTGGCGGCACAACCTGGCGACAGGCGAGGAGGAACAGATCACCCGACATACCGAGTTCGATGTGATGTGGCCTTCGGGCGAAAACGGCAGGCTGGTCTATGAGATGGGAGGCGCACTCTACCTGTTGGAGCTTGCAACGGGCGAAAATCGCAGGGTGAGAGTTGGCATCCACTACGACAATCCCCACCTGCAAGCCTCTTTCCGGAATGTAAAAAAACATATCGGCAGCCTGGGGCTTTCACCTACCGGCAAGCGGGCACTGATTGAGGCACGGGGTGACATCTTTTCCGTACCTGTGGAGAAGGGAGAGACCCACAACCTGACCCGCACACAGGGTGTTCGGGAACTCTCCCCCGTCTGGTCACCCGACGGCAAGCAGATCGCATTCTACTCCGATGCTACCGGCGAGTATGAACTCTATCTACTGGAGAACAGAGACAATGCCGAGCCAAGACAGATCACCCATGGTTCCTCTTCCTGGAAGCATGCTGCCGAATGGTCGCCCAACAGCAGCCACCTGGTCTACAGCGACCGCACCATGAAGCTCTTGCTGGTGGATGCCATCAGTGGAAAACAGCAGGTGATCGACGAGGCAACCGCCGACGAGATCACCGACTACACCTTCTCACCCGACGGAGAGTGGATTGCCTACAGCAAGACAGCACCCAATTACCAATCGGCGCTCTGGGTTTACAACCTGACCAGTGGTGAGAAACGGCAACTCACCGATGCATCCTTCTCCGATGGCGATCCGCTGTTCAGCCGCGATGGCAACTATCTCTTCTTCCTATCCAACCGTGACTTCAACCTGGCATTCAGCAGTTTTGAGTTCGATTACCTCTACAACAATGCCACCCGTATCTACGCCCTTCCCTTGAAGGATGATGGCACGACCCTCACCCCTTACCGCGATGACCAAGAGAGTGTGCCCCGCGAAAACAATGCAGAAGAGAAAAAACAGGAAAAGAGTGAAACGGAACAGGCGAAAGTCACCATCCACTTCAATGATATCAACTCCCGCATAGAGGCGTTGCCATTGCAGCCCGGCAACTACCGCATTCTGGGAGCCGTGGAAGAGGGTTTACTCTTCACAACCGGCAACAAGGTCATACGCTACAACATCAGGGAAGAGAAAACGGAGGAGATACTCGATGGTGTGGGCAACGGCATCCTGGCAGCCGATGGCAAATCATTCATCTACCGCAAGGGTGAGACCTTCGCCGTGGCCAAGAATCAGCCGGGACAAAACAGCAACAACGGGAAACTGGAACTGGATCACCTCACCATGAAGATCGACCCTCCTAAAGAATGGGAACAGATCTATCGCGATGCCTTCCGTATCTTCCGTGACTATTTTTATGTGAACAACCTGCATGGTGTGGATTGGGAAGGGATCCGGCAGAGGTATGGCAAACTACTGCCCCATCTGCCGAGCCGATTCGATCTGGACTACATCCTCAATGAGGTGGTGAGCGAAACCAACACCGGCCATGCCTATGTGGACTGGGGGGACATTGACCGGGTGGAGCGGATCGAGGGTGGTCTGCTGGGTGCCGAGTTAGAGGCTGACTCGTCAGCAAACCGCTACCGCATCAATAAGATCTACAGTGGTGAGAACTGGAATGAGAGCCGCCGTTCACCGCTTACCGAAAGTGGTATCGATATCAAGGAGGGGGATTACCTGCTGCGAATCAACGGTGAAGAGCTCACCACCGGACAAAATCCCTATGAGCTGCTGGAGAACCTCGGCAACCGACATGTGGAACTGACAGTTAACAGCAATCCCATTCTTTCCGGCGCAAAAAAATATACCGTAAAGACCCTCACCAGCGAGCAGGAGTTGCGCTACCTCGACTGGGTGAAAAGCCGCCGTGAGCTGGTAGATCGCCTCTCGGGTGGCAGGATCGGCTACATCCATGTGCCCAATACGGCCATCGAAGGAAACCGGGAACTGTTTAAGGGGATGCTGGCGTACAACCACAAAGAGGCACTGATCATCGATGACCGTTACAATGGCGGCGGCTTCATTCCGGACCGGATGATCGATCTGCTCAACCGCCGTACACTGGTTTACTGGCACCGTAACGGACTGCCCCAACCGATGAAATCGCCCGGAATCGCGCATGATGGCCCCAAGGTGATGTTGATCAACGGCTACTCCTCCTCCGGGGGGGATGCCTTCCCCTACTTCTTCCGAAAGACGGGTGAGGGGAAGCTGATGGGCACCCGCACCTGGGGCGGGCTGGTTGGTATCTCCGGCAATGCCCGGCTGGTAGACGGAGGGTACATCTCGGTACCCCGTTTCGGTATCTACGATGAGCAGGGTGAGTGGATCATCGAAGGTATCGGTGTCTATCCTGATATCGAGGTGGTGGATCGACCCGAGGAGCTGGCCAAAGGCAATGATCCTTCCATTGAGAAGGCCGTAGAACTGTTACTGGATGAACTGAAACGAAATCCACCCCACAAGGTGACAGCACCTACTCCACCCAACCGGTCGGAATGGATTGAGGTTGAGATAAAATAGTCATTTTCAGAAATATACCATATCAAAAAAATGGAACAAATCCCACTTCCCAAATCATTACATCATGGATAAACGAACATTCATCAAACGAAGCGTTGCCAGTGCAGTGGCAATCGGAGCTACAGGCAAGCTGAGCAGCGGTCTGGCTGGTGAAAACCGGACAGAGAGATCGGAGAACCGCACGGGTAACAGAGAGATCAGACGCAAACTGGGGAAAACCGGCTTTGATGTGTTCCCCGTAGTATATGGAGGAATTGTCTCAAGACGTGACGGACAGGATGCTTCCGACAACTACGTAGCATGGGCTCGCGACAGGGGTATCAACTATTTTGATGTAGCTCCCACCTACGGCGATGCCCAGGAGAAACTGGGCAATTCACTGAAACCCTACCGCAAGGAGGTATACCTTGCCTGCAAGACCACCCAACGTTCGCGGACAGAAGCAGAGAAGGAGTTTGAAGAATCATTGCGGCTGCTCCACACCGATTACTTCGATCTCTACCAGCTGCATGCCCTCACTGCTGCCGGTGATGTCGACCAGGCATTCGCAGCCAGCGGGGTGATGGAGATGATTGAAAAGGAGAAGCAGCGGGGAAGGATCCGCAAGGTGGGATTCTCGGCACATTCACAGGTGCAGGCGCTGCGAGCCATGACGATGTACGATTTCGACACGGTGATGTTCCCCCTCAACTGGCAAATGGACATGCTGGCAGGTTGGGGATCGGGGGTAGTCCACGAGGCGAAACGGCGCGGCATGGGGGTTATAGCCCTGAAGGGATTGGTACACCGCCGCTGGCTGAACGACGAGGAACGCAAAAGTTATCCCAAGTCGTGGGTCAAACCCATCGATGTGGCTGATCCGGAGTTGGGAATCGCCGCGCTGAAGTACACCCTCCGTGCAGGAGCCGATATCATTGTCCCTCCCGGTGATTTCCGCAACTTCGCCTTTTGCGTGGATCACATCGGTGAGATCGTGGAAAAACCTCTTTCGCGCAGGGAGAAAAACCTGCTCGACAGAGAGTTTCTCGCGGTAAAGGAATACCCTTTCTTCGACCCAAAGGCATAAAGTCACATGAAAAATCGCAAAAGAGCCGGTTCTATGGAGCCGGCTCTTTTTGTATAGGCAACCAAAGCTACAATTCTACTCCGATTCGTTGTTGTGATTGATCATCCAGAGGATGCCATACCGGTCACGAAAGCTGCCGAAATAGTCGCCCCAGAACATATCCTCCATGGGCATCTCAATCTCTCCTCCTGCTGAAAGGGCATTGAAAAGCCTGTCGGCCTCTCTCCTGCTTTCCGGGAAAATGCTGATATAGGTGCTGTTTCCTGCCTTGAAGGAGGCGCCCATTCCCGATGGCACATCGGAGCCCATCAGCAGTTCGTCGCCAATGGGCAAAGCCACATGCATCACCCGTTCAAGGTCAGCTTCGGCAATTTCCATTCCTTCGATATCTTTCATCTTCATGATACCGCCCTTGAAGTCACCTCCAAAAACCGACTTGTAGAAATTGAACGCCTCTTCACAGGTACCATTAAAATTGAGGTAAGGATTTAGTTTTGTCTTCATTTGCAATTTTTTTAGTAGTTCAAAAGAATAAAAGAGAAACATAATTGATGGAATAAAAAACATTCACTGCGCATATAGGGTCTCTGTCGGCTACTCGGCGGCCTCCTGCAGTTTCCGTATATCCAGCTTCTTCATGGTCATCATCACCTCCATCACCCTCGGTGAGCGGGGCAATAACTCCTTCATGACCGTGGGCGTGATCTGCCAGCTCACCCCGTATCTGTCACGCAGCCAGCCACACATGCTCTCCTCCCCGCCGTTGGATGTGAGCCGGTTCCAGCAGAGATCAATCTCCTCCTGCGTCTGGCACTCAACCACCAGTGACATCCCCTCAGTAAAGTCAAAGGTGTGTGGATAGGAACTGTCCATGATCATCAACAAGTAATCCAGAATCCTGAACTCGGCATGCTGCACGTTTCCGGCTGAAAGGATAGCTGTCCAGTGCCATCAGTTCACTGCCGCCACTGATCAGCTTCTCATAGAGACTCTCCACCACTGCCTCTCGGGTGGTGAGATACATCAGTGAGAAGGAGGGATTGGGCCGGTACATCTCTCCGCCATTCAACAGCATGATGCGCTGTCCCTCCATGGAGAGCACAACCACCCACGGGTTCTGATCCACAATCACCGTCTCCGGAAAAATGGAACAATAATAGTCAGCCATCTCACGCGCATTGTCGTTGCACCAGATAGAGGGATAGATTGAATTCTTCATACAGATTTGCAATGTAAAATCATTAATCCAACTTATTTAATTAGAATCATTCTATATTGCAAATATAAGATACTGGTTGACAAGTCAGGCTTATCCTATGACAAGAAAACACCTCTGATGGAAAAAAAAACCGGGAATTGTCCTGTGACAGGTTGCTGCTAACGGGTGGCAAGGAAACTGCCCTTCGAGAGTTCTTTCCTGATACGGCTCAGGGAGGTATCGGTCACCCCGAGATAGGAGGCAATCTGTTTCAAGGGTGCCTGGCGGATCACCTGCGGTTTCTCCTTGATCAGTTTCAGGTAACGCGTGGTAGCGTTTTCCGTGATCATTTCCACAGCCCGCTGTTTGGATTGAAAGAGCTGCTCCGACATCCAAGCCCTCCCCCATTCGCTCATTCCCGGCATGGAGTGATAGAGCTGTTGGAAGCGGTCCAGGTCTATCTGCCAGCATACACAATCGGTCAGTGCCTGGATATACTCATCGGATGGAATACGTTTAAACAAGGAAAGAACATTGATCACCACCTCCTGATCGGAGTAAAAATCTGTGGTGATCTCATTGCCGTCGTAACTGTAAAGGAATGAACGCATGAGTCCTTCTTCAAGAAGGAGAAAGCTATTTGCAATCTCTCCTTTGGTCAAAAAGAAATTCCCCTTTTTGAACCGTACCTCCTTATGCGACTCACTGATGATCTGGAACTGCTCTTCCGTAAACAAAGGGTGGCGGTACACCATCTGCAAGGTTGTCTCTTTGCGCATTTGAAATCCTATTTTGCCCTTCAATAGGGATTAATTCATCTTATCCATCTCCTATATGGATGCCCGTATCGCTTCGTTGGCTCTTTCATACCGGAACTGGAAACCGCTGTCCAGCACCTTTTGTGCCGATATCCTGCTGCCACCCAGTACCAGGTCAGCCGCCTCTCCCATTACCAGGCGAAGTAGAAAGGCTGGTACTGACGGAAAGAAGAAGGGACGATGCATCTCCTTGGCCAGGCTGCGCATGAATTGCGCATTGGTGACCTGTTGCGGGGCCACAGCGTTGTAGATTCCTTTCATCATCGGATCTTCAACAGCATGGATATAAAGGCGGCAGAGATCCTCCAGATGGATCCAACTGAGATACTGGCTGCCGCTTCCCAGTGGTGACCCCACCCCCAGACGGGTGGGCAGCAGCATCTTTCCGAAAGCATCACTGTCTCGATCCACCACGAAGCCGGTACGCAGGGCTACCGTACGTACACCGGGCAAATCGGAAAAACGGAAAGCGGCCTCCTCCCATCGCCGGCAGGTTTCGCTCAGGAAATCGCTGCCGAGGGGTTTCTCCTCCTCCATGAAAACCTTATCAGTAACGGCTGTGCCATAATATCCAATGGCGGAGGCAGAGACAAACGCTTCGATCTGGTGACCGGTCTCCTGCAGGATGTCAAACAGCAGATGTGACGTTTCAACCCGGCTTGCCACAATCTCCTCTTTCCGTGCATCGCTCCAGCGCTTCTCACCCAGGTTGGCACCAGCCAGGTGGATGATCGCATCCGCCTGCTCCACCGCCTCCCTGTCAATCGTCCCGTCCCGGTAATCCCAACTATAATGCGGCGGATCCGCTCTGAGATCACGATCGCGGCTGAGCCATAGCACCCTGTAACCTTGCTCCCTGAGCATCTCCGTAAGCCGGCGCCCTACCAGTCCCGAGCCGCCCGTCACCAGGATTGTCTTCATCTTGATTCCTCCTTATTAGCTGTTTCTATCCTTCAGGCACGTGGAATATCTATAAACGCAGCGCGGTACGAAAATGTTTTCGCACCGCGTTGATGAGGGGTATCCGTTGTTCCGTTCCTATCGTCTGCTGCCACTGGCAATCATGATGTAGTAAAGCAGGGTTGCCAACGAGCTAAGGGCAGCCACCACATAGGTGTACCCAGCCCAGCGAAGTGCATCTACCGCCTGGCTGTGGTTGCTGACATCCGTGATGCCGGCACTGCTGAGCCAGGCCAATGCCCGGTTGGTAGCGTTTTTCTCCACTGGCAGGGTTACAAAACTGAAAAGGGTGGTGAGTGCAAACATTCCGATACCGATCCAGATCAACATGGGGAAGGTCTGTATCATGATGATACCCGCGAGAATCACCCACATCACCCATTTGGAGGTAGAGGAGATAACCGGTACCAATGCCGAACGCATCTTCAACGGTGCATATCCTCTTGCATGCTGGATGGCGTGTCCTGTCTCGTGAGCGGCTACCGCAGCGGCCGCCACACTATAGGAGCCATAAACCGGTTCGCTCAGGTTGATGGTTTTGTTGAGCGGATTGTAGTGGTCGGTGAGTCGTCCCCCTACGGAGATCACCTGCACATCGTAAATACCGTTGTCGTGCAGCATCTTCTCTGCCACCTCACGACCGGTCATCCCGTTGCGGAGGGAAATCTTCGAATATTTCTTGAAACGGCTCTGGAGGGTACCCTGTACCATCCAGCCGGCAATAGCAATAGCTATAAACAGTATCCATACTGGTGACATATGCTTCTTTTTCTAAACTAAACAGTTGTTGTGTACAATTGTTCATCCGCCAAAAGCGTGCCATATCGCTAGCGGATGATGGTCTGTGCCCTGTCGGGACCCACCGAGACGATGGCGATCGGTACCCCAAGCTCCTCTTCCAGGAAGGTGAGGTAATTGTTAAACTCCTCCGGAAACTCATCCTCCGACTGCACTTTTGTCATGTCGGTTTTCCACCCCGGTAACTCCACCCATACCGGCTCAATTCCCTCCGATATATCAAAGGGGAGTTCTTCCGTCTCCACGCCGTTGATGCGGTAGGCCACACAAGCCTTAATCCTTTCGAAGCTATCCAGCACATCGCTCTTCATCATCACCAGCTTGGTTACGCCGTTCAGCATCACCGTGTAGCGGAGTGCTACCAGGTCGATCCATCCACAGCGACGGGGACGACCGGTTACCGATCCGTATTCCCTGCCGTTGTCACGTAACAGCTGACCATCCTCGTCGAACAACTCGGTGGGAAAGGGACCACTGCCCACCCGGGTACAGTATGCCTTAAAGATACCATATACCTCCCCAATGGTGCGGGGGGCGATACCCAGACCGGTACAGGCTCCGGCACAGATGGTGTTGGAAGAGGTGACAAAGGGGTATGATCCGAAATCGATATCGAGCATCGACCCCTGGGCACCTTCAGCCAGCACCCTGGCGCCGTTTTGCAACTCACGGTTGATAAAATGCTCACTCTCGATGATCCGGAAGCTTTTCATCTTCTCCACCCCTTCAAACCAGGGTTTTTCCAAAGCCTCCAGGTCATAGTCAAAATCATACTGGTCGAGCATCTCCTTGTGACGCGCAACTGCCTGCCGGTATTTATCTTCAAAATTGTGAAAGAGATCTCCCACGCGCAGCCCGTGGCGACTGATCTTGTCGGTATAGGAAGGGCCTATGCCCCGCCCGGTGGTGCCAATTTTGGCATTCCCCATTGCCTTTTCCGATGCCGCATCGAGCAGTCGGTGGGTGGGCAGGATCAGGTGTGCCTTCTTGGAGATGTAAAGCCGGTCGGTCAGCGTGTGTCCGGTCTCTTCAAGGGTCTCCACCTCCTGGCGAAAGAGCGCCGGGTCGATCACCACCCCGTTGCCGATGATGTTGGTCTTCCCCTGCTGAAAGATGCCCGATGGTATCGATTTCAAAATGTATTTCTCGCCTTCAAACTCAAGGGTATGCCCCGCATTGGGACCACCCTGAAAACGTGCTACAATCTCATAGTCGGGTGTGAGCACATCCACCACTTTTCCTTTCCCTTCATCGCCCCACTGTAGGCCTAAGATTACGTCCACTTTCATTTCTGATGGTTGTTTATTGGATGAATGGCATAAGATCCACTCATCCCGGTTTGTTCAGCAACTGCTTACTTGTTTCCTGTCTTCTCCTTGCTGTCACGTTCCAGCCTCTTCAGCTCCATCTTTTTGGCATGGCTGCATTTACTGCAGGTGCCGTAGATGTACATACTGTAGTAGCTGACCGTGAATTTCTTGATTTTCTTCAGCTGTGCCTGCGTCAACAGGTCACTGTTTCTTGTCTCCCACACCTCCCCGCAGCTAGTACAGATCAGGTGATCGTGGTTTTCGTTCCCGTAGGCCCGTTCATATTTCGACATGTTGCCCCCGAACTGGTGTTTCACCACCAGCCCACAGTCCAGTAACAGTTCAATTGTATTGTAAAGTGTGGCACGACTCACCCGGAAGTTTACATCGATCATAGACTTATAGAGCGAATCCATGTCGAAATGCCCCTTGTTGGTGTAGATATGATCGAGAATGGCAAACCGTTCGGGTGTCTTACGGTGCTTATGCAGTGTGAGATACTCCATAAACTCCTCCTTCACCTGCTTTCTTAATTTCTGACTGGCCTCCATTGCTACAAAATTATTCCAATTTATTGATTTATCCTAACAATCCCAATTCATTTTTCATCCCTCCCTTTTATACAGGTATAATCCTGTTATACTGATGCTTACTTCACTGTCCGGGAATGATAAAAAAATGCCGGTACAGCCTGTTCACTCTCGTTGTGAAACGAGTCCGATACGGTCACAAAATAGTAGTAGGCCTTGTCATCATCTTCAGCCTGATAACGAAAGAAACAGTCTCTCACCCCTACAGCCAGCAGGTTCTCGGGACGTTCTCTGCTGAAATCTTCATTCTCGGTACGGTAAACATTGTATTTCACCCGTTTGTCACCTGTCGCCTGATTCCAGCTCAGCTCTAACAATCCGTCAGATGTTCGCTCCGCCCTCAGGTCGGTGGGAGGATCGGGGATGGTATCCGAGAGCCAGGTCATGGGTGGCAGCTTGGCAGGATAACGATAATAGGAGGCAATCGACGTGAGAATTTCCTTCGTATTTGCCAACAGGTTACCGGTACGAAAATAGGCCTGACCGTGTACCTGATTGTGCCTGGTATATTCTACCTGGTTGAGGATATCCTGACGTGACCATCCCAACTCGACCATTTGGTAGGCACCCAGACCGGGAACCACAATCCGCTTGTTGCCGTTATCCATCCAGTCGTCTACAAAAGGATAAAAGAGATGATCCTTGTAGTACATCATCGGGTAGAGGGCGTCGTGTTTTCCTGCTTTCATCCATCTCCCCGCATCCTGGTACACGGTTTCCATGGCCGTCCAGCCGTGACCGTTGTTTCCCAACGCGCGGTATCGACCCAAAGGAGCACTGCTCACCTGCACCCACGGTTTCTCCTGTTTGATCCAGTCGTATGCCCTGGTTACGAACCGGGTGATGTTGTCCCTGCGCCAGTCAGCCCGCGATTTACCCTTACCGTAGAGACGGTACATCGTATCATCGGGAAAACGCCCCCTGTTGTCGGGATAACGAATGTAATCAAAATGAATACCGTCCACATCGTAACCGGTAACGATCTCCTTAACGATGGAAAGCAGATAATCATCGGTGCGCGGGTTGCCCGGGTCCAGGAACCACTCTCCCTGGAATTTTCGGGCAATCGCCGGATTCTTTTTTGTCACAGAGAATGCACCCAGGCTCTTCACATGCCTGTCGCTCCCCAGTGGATAGGTGACAATCCATGCGTGACATTCAAGACCCCTCTTGTGACACTCCTCAATGGCAAAGGCGAGCGGATCAAAAGATGCCTCTCCCTTCCCGCCGCTGACGACGAGTGTGGACATCGGCTCTATCTCCGAACGGTAAAGCACCTCACCCCTCCCCCGCACCTGGAAGAGCACCGTATTGAAGTTATGCTTCTGCAGGCTGTCCAGGATGTCGATCAGTTCTTTTTGCTGCATCTCCCGGCTGGTTCTGTTTCGGGGCCAGTCGAGCCCGTAGTTGGTGGTAAGCCATACCGCCCTCACTTCCGTAGCCGGCAGATCCGAGGAAAACAGAGCGAAAGGAAGGCAGAGCGAAAGGATAAGCAAAAAGTACAACCTGTTCATTAATTATAATCGTTCTATTCTTTTCAGATACAAATATAGCACAAAAAAACGGTTTCACATGCAATCGTGGTTCATTTGAAAAGGCTGTCAACTGAAGCGAGTGCATAGATAGGGGAGTGAAAATGACCATTCGATTTTTGTGAGCTCGGCAACAATGTTAAATATAATTAAATGTGCAAAAGACATTGAGAACAGAAACGAGACATCTTTGTTTAGTTCTCAGATATGATGGCGCTTTCTGTTGGCTTACCTGGATTTGATTTGCCATCATTCGCTTCAGAAAAAGGATACCCGGATACCTCAAAACCCCAAAACCTGTTTCGTCAATGAGAAAACCCATACTGACTGCTCTCTTTCTACTGACTACGCTGCTCTCCCTGGCACAGAAGGGGAGAATTGAAGGACGTGTATACAACCAGAAGAACAACAAACCACTGGAATTCGCCACGATCCAGATCCAGGGTACCCAGATCGGCTCCAACAGCGACCTGGATGGCAAGTTCATCTTCACCGGCATTGAGCCCGGATTCGTGCGACTGATCGTCAGCTACGTGGGTTTTGAGACCACTGTTTCGGCAGAGATTCAGGTACAGGGCAACCAGACTGCCTTCATCGATATCGCCGTGCCGGAGTCATCCACACTGATCAGCGAAGTGGTGGTCCGTCCCAACATGAACCTGAAAAAAATCGAAAGTCCCGTATCGTTTGCCACGGTGGGTGTCAAGGATATCGAGAAGGCTGCCGGCGTGAATCGTGATGTCTCAAAGGTACTGCAGACCCTGCCGGGCGTGGGTGCCACCGATCCCAACCGCAACGACCTGATTGTGCGGGGTGGTGGTCCCTCGGAAAACGTCTTCTACCTCGACGGGGTGGAGATTCCCATCATCAATCACTTCGCCACGCAGGGCTCCTCGGGAGGTGCGGTAGGAGTAATCAACCCCGACTTCGTGCGGGAGATCAACTTCTACACCGGTGCCTTTCCCGCCAGCCGCCCCAACGCACTGAGCTCGGTAATGGACATCCGCCAGAAGGACGGGAGCAGCGACCGTATCCACACCCAGCTTGCCGTCGGTGCATCCGATGCCGCCTTCACGCTGGATGGTCCCATCGGTGAGAAATCCACTTTCATCGTCTCTGCCCGCCAGTCCTACCTGCAACTGCTCTTCAAGCTGATCGGCCTCCCCTTTCTGCCGACCTACAACGATTTCCAAGTGAAGTACAAATACAGGATCGACCAGAAGAACGAGCTCTCCTTCATCGGTATCGGCGCCATCGACAACATGACGCTCAACACCAGCCTGCAGGAGACAGGCACCGAGGCACAGAAATACCTGCTCAGCTACCTGCCCATCTATGAGCAGTGGAACTATGCCGTGGGAGCTGTCTACAAGCATTTCAGCGACCGTTACTTCGACACCTGGGTACTGAGCCGGAACATGCTGCGCAACAACAACTACAAGTATGAGAACAACGACGAGTCGAGGCCCAAAATCTCGGACTACCGTTCCGATGAGGCGGAGAACAAGCTGCGCTTCGAACGCAGCTATCCCGACCTGCCGGTAAAGATCCTGGTGGGTGCCGGTGTCACCTATTCGCACTACACCAACAGCACCAACCGCAAGGCGTTCGTGGAAGGCTCGCTCACCGACCTGATCTACAGCACCGACCTCAATCTCTGGGCCTATCAGGCATTCATCCAGGCATCAGATACCTACTATGACGACAGGCTCTCCCTCTCGCTGGGGGTCAACACCATCGGTAACAACTACAACAACAACATGTCCAACCCCCTCAACCAGTTATCGCCCAGGTTCTCGGCCTCCTACCGAATCAACGACAAGTGGGACATCAACGGCAACGTCGGACGCTATGCGATGCGTCCTGCCTACACCACGCTGGGCTACAAGAATGCGGATGGCAGCTTCGCCAACCAGAACGAGCAGCTGAAACACATCCTCTCCAACCAGGCGATCGCCGGCTTTGCGTTTCGACCCTTCGACATCACCCGTTTCAACCTGGAAGGGTTCTACAAGCAATATACAAACTATCCCCTCTCGGTGGCGGAAGGAATCAGTATCGCCGGCAAGGGGACCGACTACGGTCAGATCGGCGACGAGGAGATCATCTCCACCGGCAAGGGGCGCGCCTACGGGATCGAATTCTCGGGGAAGCTGTTCGACTGGAAGAAACTCAACAGCACGGTGACCTATACACTCTTCAAGAGCGAGTTCACCGACAGCGAGGGCATCTACCGTCCCTCCAACTGGGATACCCGCCACATGGTGAACCTGATCGGCGGCTACCGTCTGCCGCGCAACTGGAACATCTCCATGCGCTGGCGTTACGTGGGGGGAGCTCCCTACTCGCCCGTCGACAGGGAAATATCCAGCAGCAAGGCGGCCTGGAGCGTCACCAATCAGGCTTACATCGACTATGCAAATTACAACACCCTGCGTCTGGACGACTCACATCAGCTGGACCTGCGGGTAGACAGGGAGTTCTACTACAACCGCTGGATGCTGAATCTCTACGCCGACGTGCAGAACGCTTACAATTTTCAGTCGCAAAACCCGCCCATCTTCACCAACCGCGACAACAACGGTGATGTGATGGATGATCCTGCCAACCCGCAGGAGAAACAGCTATTGAGAGAGATTGAGACCTACAGCGGCACCGTTCTTCCCACCATCGGAATCATTGTCAAATTTTAAAAAAATGAAGGGATAAAACCAGCATATAGACCACTCTCACATAAACGCAGAAAATCCTTGAAAAGATTACGGTTACGGTCAGGTGAACAGGCAAAAGACAGTCCCGAACAGATAACTGTTCGGGACTGTAGACGGGACTCGAACCCGCGACCCCGACCTTGGCAAGGTCGTGCTCTACCAACTGAGCTACTTTCGCAATATGTCTATCAAATCTAACCCTTTTCTGGTTTCTTCACTCTCCTTGCCAAGGCCGGGGTCTACCCATCCTGAGCTACTTTCGCGGTAAGAGCCAAGAGTGTTGCTGTTTCGAATCAGGCTCTCTTGCCCCTGTTCAGTGCAGCATCTTGTTTGATTTTGCGGGTACAAAGATACTGTTTTGTTTGATGATCGCAAAAAAAAGCGACTAAAATTTTAACAAGGAAACAATTTTCTCCAGATACCAGGCATCTGTTTCCGAAAAAGCATCCAATTGATCGCTGTCAACATCCAGCACACCACACACCATATGCCCCGAAAAAAGCGGCACCACGATCTCGGAACGGGAACGCGAACTACAGGCGATATGGCCCGGAAACTGATTCACATCGGGGACAATCAGCGTTTTTGCCTCCTTCCAGGCCGTACCGCAGACACCTCTTCCGTAGGCGATGCGGGTACAGGCTACCGGACCCTGAAAGGGCCCCAGCACCAGCTGGTTTCCCTCAACCCGGTAGAAACCGGCCCAGAAAAAGCCAAATGCCTCTTTCAGGGCAGCGGCAATGTTGGCCATGTTGGCGACCATATCGGGTTCATCTTGTGTCAGCCCCTGCAACTGCGGGATCAGCAGCTCATATTTCTCTTTTAACGAACCGTTGAGAGGTACATACAATTCTTCAGCCATCTGGTTGTTGTAAAAAGAAGAATGTGAAAAATCGCGCCACCGGTGAAGGCAGCGCGATTGACGCGACAATTGCTACAGGATAATTAGCGGGCTTGCTCCTGCGCCTCTTTGATCATCTTTGCATTGGGCAGGATGTATACCTCCACACGACGGTTTTCTGCTCTTCCGGCAACGGTACTGTTGTCAGCAACCGGTTGGGTGGATCCAAAACCCTCCGCTACCATGCGACTGCCGGAAACACCTTTTGACAGCAAGTAGTTGTATACCGATTCGGCGCGGCGCTGTGACAAAGGGTTGTTGATGGCATCGCTGCCGGTACTGTCAGTGTGCCCGTAGATCTTCACATCGGTATCGGGGTTGTTCAGCAGAGAGGTGGCAAACTTGTCGAGAGAAGCACGTGATGCGGTGTTCAGTGTACTGGAGTTGGTAGCATAGAGAATGCCCGACTCGAAGGTCACCTTGATGGCTTCACCTTCGTTCACTTTCTCCACCTGTGCACCTTCAATCTGTTCCAGTTCAGCGGCCTGTTTATCCATCTTGTTACCAATAATGGCACCGGCAGTTCCGCCCAGTACGGCACCGATACCAGCGCCGATGGCAGCACCTCTTCCGCCGCCAGCGATGGCTCCCACACCGGCTCCCACGGCAGCTCCCGCTCCAGCGCCGATACCGCCGCCCTGTATTGTTTTGTTCAATCCGCAACCGGAAAACACCATGGCTCCACCCAGCAGGGTAACGGCCAGCAATTTGGAAATTTGTTTCATAGTCTGTTTAGTTTTTATTTTTTAGTGAAAAATATATAAGGATGATCTTGTCTCCAGCAAATAACTCATTCAATCGAACAGGTTGAGTGTATCACAATAGGCAAGTTCTCCGGCAACAATGGCTTCAATCTGTTCGTCGCTGTACTCCCTGATGGCATTTTTGCGGGCATTCTTGAAAATGTACTCCAACAATTCATCTTCGTCAATCTCTATTTCGGAGTCGGTCTCTTCGTTCTCTTCCAGGAAACCCTTCTCCTCGTAAAATTCATAGACGAGATCCACAATATAGTTGATTTCATCGTCGGAGAACTCATTTTTCATCTCTTCGGGTAAATTTTCCCTGATAAACTTTAGGGAATCATCTTCATCATACTCGAGCACTTTTTTATCTTCACTCATAGCTTTCATATTTATTAGTTAGAACAATCGTTTGAAAATTTAGTTCACCCCCTTTGGGAGTGGCCAAAAAAAACCGGAAGCTGTAACCTCCGGCCTTCTCTGATTCAATAATCTGAACACTTATCGGTAATTGCGTTTGGCATTCTCCTTTGCCCGTTCGCGCGCCTGTTTCTCCTGAAGCTTCTGTGCTTCGGCCAGCCGCGCCATGAAACCCGATTTCTTTTTCGGTTTCTTCTTGTTGGCTTCCAGCTCCGCCAGTATCTTATCCTCGTTGATGGTCTGCTTCATGATCAGTGTGATCAGAATGGTATAGAGTGTGGAGAGGAAGTAGTAGTAGTTCAGACCTGCAGGATAGGAGTTCAGGAAGAAGAACATGAAGACCGACATGAAGATGGGCATGTACTTCATTCCTGGCATGGTCTGTGCGCCGGTATCGGTCATGCTCATGTTGTACTTGGTGTAGAAGACATTCACCACCGTCATCAGCAGACAGAAGATACTGATGTGATTCCCCAGATACTTAGTCACCAGGGGAATGTTGCCACTCCAGGAGATCAGTGAGTCGTAGGTGGAGAGGTCGTCAGCCCAGAGGAATCCCTGCTGACGCAGTTCGATGGCAGAGGGGAAGAAGAAGAAGAAGGCGAGTAAGACCGGCATCTGAATCAACATCGGCAGGCATCCGCTCATCGGGCTTACCCCCACCTTGTTGTAGAGCTCCATGGTGGCCTGTTGCCGCTTCATCATCATCTCCTGTTCCTTGCCGGGGAATTTTTTCTCGAGCTCCTGGATCTGGGGACGCAGCACCCGCATCTTGGCGGAGGAGATGTAGGATTTGTAGGTGAGCGGTGAGATCACCAGCTTCACCAGCAATGTCAGGATCAGGATGATCAGCCCCATGCCCCAATTGAGTGAGAGAAAGAAATTAAAAATGGGAATCACGAACCACTTGTTTACCCAGCTCAGCCATTTATAGCCAAGATAGACGGTTTCCTGCAACTGTAGCTTCTGCGAACTGTCGCTCACCCCCTTGTCGTAAGCTTTCAGGGTGTTGTAGTGTACCGGCCCGAAATAGTAGTTAAATCCTGCCGTGATCAGATCGCTCTCGGGACTCACCTCACCCGGCACCCATACCTCTGCCGCATAGGACTTGATATGATCGGGGTCATTCAGTACCTTCGAGGTCAGGATGGTATTGCTGAAGGGATTCTTGCCAATCACGATGGCGGAGAAATACTGATCCTTGAATGCGAACCATTTCAACGGGTCGGAGAGCTCTTTCCGGTCATTCTTCGATTCACTCAGCTTCTGCACATCCTGGCGGTCATACTTGTAATGGATACGCGCGTAGCGATTCTCAAACATTCGACCTTTCTCCTGCTGACGCACATCCTGTTCCCAGTACATCCTGAAGTTGGTCAGGCTCTCCGGATGGAGCGCATTGCGCATACCGGCCACCCGCACCTCAAAATCCATCATGTACGCATCGGCCGGCAGGGAGTAGACGAAATCGATGTGCTGACCCGGAGTGGTCTGGAGCCGCATGGTCACACTGTTGCCGTCCGCACTGCGGATAGGGGTGAAATATTCCTGTTCAGTGGAAAGGCGTACGCTGTTCCGGTTGAAAAGATCCATGTTGAAACGGGCCTCCTGATCCTCGAAAAGATAGAGGCTGTCACCGGTATGGCGCAGGTACTCCTTCAACTGTACCGACCGGATGCTTCCACCGAGCGTGCTTAGCTGAATGCGTACCTTCTCATTCTCCAGTATCACCGTCTCCGCACTTTTCTGCACGAGAGAGCCCGGGGAGAGGGTATCGGACGAGACATCAGTGACCAATGGTGTGGTATCGGTTGCAAGAGGGGTCGTGGTAGTGGCGGCGCCAAAAAAGTCGGCAGCACTGCTACCCTGCATCGAATCGGCATCACCATTGGCGACAGCACTCTCCTGCGGAGTGGTAACTGCACGCTGTTGCTCCACAAGTGCCAGGGAGTCGCGCATCCGTTGCTGTGTGGCCAGCTGTTCCTGTGAAGGTCTGTTGTAAATCGAGAAGCCGATGATAATTGCTGTGATCAACAGCAATCCAATAATTGTATTTTTGTCCATATTCAGTTGTCCGGAGCCACTGGCTACCGGATGATAACGCTTTTATTTACTAGTTTTTCCTATTCAATTCTCGTGTCTCTGCGGCCGCCTGCATAAAACTCATAAACAACGGGTTGGGAGAGATAACAGTGCTGTTGTATTCCGGATGAAACTGGGTACCGAGGAACCAGCGCAATGCCGGTACTTCGACCACCTCCACCAGGTCGGAATCGGGATTGATCCCGCTGCATTTCATCCCCGCAGCTTCGAAGCGATCCTTGTAGGCATTGTTGAACTCATACCGGTGTCGGTGGCGCTCCTGAACCCTGGTTTTCCCGTAAGCCTTGTAGGCCTGTGAACCTTTCTTCAACAGGCAGTCATAGGCACCCAGACGCATCGAGGCACCCATATTGGTGATATGTTTTTGCTCCTCCATCAAATCGATCACCTTGTGTGGTGCCTTCGGATCCATCTCCGTGGAGTTGGCTCCCTCCAGCCCCAATACCGAACGGGCAAATTCAATTACCATACATTGCATTCCCAGGCAGATACCAAAAGTGGGAATGTCATTTTTCCGGGCATACCCCAATGCCGTAAATTTACCCTCAATGCCACGCTGACCAAATCCGGGAGCTATCACGATACCATCGGCACCACCCAGTATCTCAGCTACATTCTCCTCGGTGATCTTCTCCGAGTGGCAGACATCCAGCAGCAGTTTCCTGTCGTTGTAGATAGCAGCCTGTGAGAGTGATTCATTGATCGACTTGTAAGCGTCCGGCAGCTCGGCGTACTTACCCACCAGCTTGATGCACACCTCTTTGCGGGCATCCTTCCGTTTCTGCAGGAAAGCCTTCCAGGCTTCCAGTCCGACAGACTCCCCCACCGGCATATTCATCTTGCGCAGCACAATCTCATCCATTCCCTGCTTCTGCATCATTACCGGCACCTCGTAGATGGTAGAAACATCAACCGACTGCATCACAGCCCCCTGCTCCACGTTGCAGAAAAGAGCCACCTTGTCGAGGATCTCCTTGTTCAGCTTCCGGTCAGTACGTAGCACCAGCATATCAGGTTGGATACCGAGTGACTGCAACTCTTTCACCGAATGTTGTGTGGGTTTGGTTTTCACCTCGCCGGCTGCCGCGATATAGGGCACATAGGTAAGGTGCAGGCAGAAGCAGTTCTTGCCCAGCTCCCAGCGAAGCTGACGTACCGCCTCGAGAAAGGGAGTGGACTCAATATCGCCCACCGTACCCCCAATTTCCGTGATGACAAAATCGAACTTGCTCTTGACACCGAGTGATTTTACATTCCGTTTGATCTCATCGGTGATGTGGGGGATTACCTGTACGGTTTTCCCCAGGTAGTCGCCGCGTCGTTCCTTCTGGATTACATTCTGGTAGATGCGCCCGGTGGTGATGTTGTTGTCCCTTGTGGTTTGGATATTGAGAAACCGCTCGTAATGCCCCAAGTCCAGGTCGGCCTCATGACCGTCGACAGTGACGTAACACTCACCATGCTCGTAGGGGTTGAGGGTACCGGGATCCACGTTGATGTAGGGGTCAAATTTCTGGATGGTTACCTTGTATCCTCTTGCCTGCAAGAGTTTTCCGAGCGACGATGCAATGATACCCTTACCCAGAGAGGAGACCACGCCTCCCGTAACGAAAATGTACTTTGTATCAGCCACGATCGTGAAGAATTTGTATGATCTGTTTTGTAAAGGTGCAAAGGTACAAAAAAAAGAGAGAGATCTGGCCGATGCAACAAAAAAATAGATGAAACAGCGGGTGTACCAATGGAGCTGCTCAGGAGCTCATTTCATGCAACTCCATCTGCTCGCAGCGCATGATCTTACCGGGGAAAGCCTGAACGATGGAATAGTTGTGGGTCGACATGATGACCGCCGTACCCCGGCCGGCAATCTCCTGCAACAGTGATACAATCTGACTTCCGGTCTCGGGGTCAAGGTTCCCGGTCGGCTCGTCGGCAAGGATCAGCGCCGGTGAATTGAGCAGGGCACGGGCAATCACCACGCGCTGCTGTTCTCCTCCCGAGAGCTCATGTGGCATCTTGTAGGTCTTATTCTGCATCCCTACCTGTACCAGCACCTCATGGATGCGGTCACTGATCTCCCGTTTGTTTTTCCATCCGGTGGCCCTGAGCACAAACTCGAGGTTCTTCTCCACGGTACGGTCAATCAGCAGCTGGAAATCCTGAAAGACAATTCCAATTTTTCTTCGCAGGAAAGGTACCAGCCGTCGTTTGATCGAAGCCAGCTCATAATCGAACACGCGGGCGCTGCCCGATTGCACGGGCAGCTCCGCATACATGCTCTTCATCAGGGTGCTTTTTCCCGATCCCACCTTGCCGATAATATAGAGAAAGTCGCCACGGTCCACCGTGAGGTTCACGTTCCGCAGGATGATGTTCTCATCGCGGTTGAGTTGTACGTTTGAATAGTTTACCAGTTGTTCCTGAGTCATTATTTGATAAATTGTATCGTGAACGGGTATTTCCAGTACTCGCCACTGTTTGCTTTTAATGCGGCGATGATGACAAAAACAGCAAAGAGAGCACCCAGGACGATCGCTACCGGAATCCCGATAATGGTGATGGTAAGCACCACCGCATAGATGGCGTAACTGATGATGGCATTGAGGATATTCTTACCATGCAGATCCACATTGGGGTTCTGATCCTTCTGGGTGGTCCACATGATGATGGGTACTACAAACCCGGCCAGTGGCACGATGGCACCGGCAAATTGCGAAAAATGCATCAGCATCAGGTAGGTGCTCTCGGTCAGTCCAAACAGCGGTTGTTTGTGGCTGTTTGGGGCACCACCTTCGTCATTCAGCAGCCTCCTCTTCTCCCGCTGGTACTCTTCCTCGGTGATGCTTCCTTTTTCTCTCAATTCTTCCAGAATCTTTACATCTTCATACTTCATAGGGCATTAAATTTTGCATCCAACAACTGATCAATCGATGATTATCTCCTTACGGATCAACTGATCCAGGTGATTTCGTATCGTACAAAGATAACGGATTAATTGGTTTATTTCTTTTTCTCCTGCAAATAATTACAAGCATCAGGGCTGTCACCGAACCGGAGAGATCGGCTATCCAATCACCCCACTCAGCGCTGCGCGAGGTGAAGATGAAGTGTTGCAACAACTCGATCATTCCTCCATACGCTACCGGCAGGATAAATCCCCAGAAGATCCATCTCCCGGTGTGGGGTGATCCCTTGTGTAGTTTGTTGTAATCATAAAGGGAAGCCGCGGAGAGCAGAAAGAAGAGGAGAAAGTGGGCCAGCTTGTCCCAGGAGACACCTTTGGGCATCTCCGGTACGCTTCCGGGGCCAATCAGGCAGGTAGCGGCAAAAATAAGCAGTCCGATCAGCAGTGGTAGGAACATGTATCGCAGGGGTGCAGGCATCCGGATGATCTGTATTTTTTGTAATGATCGCAAAGGTAAAGATTTATTCTGCTTTGCAGGGTATGGTTAGCAAGATATAAGCAAAAGTAAGGGACATTTTCACAAAAAATTTGTTCCTTTGCCCATGAATGGGTCAACAGATACCGACCTGTTTTCGGAAACAACCAACATTAAGCTATTCTCTCCATATGAAGAAGTACTTTTTTCTGCTGCTGGTACTCTCCGCTACCCTGCATGCAGTAGCGCAAGTTCCGGATGTCCATCAGAACAAACGCTATTACGACATCAACAAAAACATCGACATTTTTACTTCCCTGTTACGGGAACTGGATCTTTTTTACGTGGACAGCGTAGAGGTTAACAACCTGGTACAAGGAACCATTCACAGTATGCTTAGCCGGCTCGACCCCTATACGGAATACTATGCAGAGGAGAACATGGGAGACCTGCAGTTTCTGACCACCGGGGAATATGCCGGTATTGGTGCCATTATCTCCTACAACAACGGCCAGGTGATCATCAATGAACCCTACGAGGGACTGCCGGCCGACAAGGCAGGCCTCAAGGCCGGTGATGCCGTCCTGGAGATTGATGGTGAAGATATGCGGAAGGCATCTGTAAAAGAGGTGAGCGACAAGTTGAAGGGAATTCCCGGCACCAGGCTCAAATTGAACATCCAGCGACCGGGAGAAAGCAAGAGTCGTACTGTCACCATTGAGCGAGAGAAGATTGAAATGGATCCCGTCACCTATTCTGAGGTGACCGATACAGGTATCGGTTACCTCCATTTCGGCAGCTTCACCACACAGAGTGCGGATCGGGTAAAGGAAACGGTGATAGAATTGAAGAAAAAGGGGGCATCGTCACTGATCATGGATTTGCGGGGCAACGGCGGGGGTATTCTCGACGAGGCGGTAGAGGTGGTCAACCTTTTCGTTCCCAAAGGGGAAGAGATTGTCTCCACAAAAGGGAAGGTGAAGCAGTGGGATCGCTCCTATTTCACACAAAACCAACCACTGGATGAAATCATCCCCATTGTGGTGCTGATCGATACCGGATCGGCATCGGCATCGGAGATCGTTGCCGGTGCGCTGCAGGATATGGACCGCGCCGTGATCGTAGGCAACCGTTCTTTTGGCAAGGGACTGGTACAGACACCCCGCAACCTGCCCTATGGCGGCAACATCAAGATCACCACCTCGAAGTATTACATTCCCAGTGGCCGTTGTATCCAAGCGCTCGACTATTCGCACCGCAACCCCGATGGGAGTGTGGCACGGGTACCCGATTCGCTGACCACCCTTTTTCACACCCGCAATGGTCGCGAGGTACGCGACGGAGGGGGGATTACGCCCGATATCACCATACCGCAGCGAAGAGGTGGTACCATTGCCTATTACCTGATGACCGGCAACATCATTTTCGATTTCGTGACGGAATGGGTACAGCAACAGAAAGAGATTGCTCCGCCGCATCTGTTTCGATTGTCGGATGAGGATTATGATTCCTTCGTCCGGTTTGTGCGATCGAGGAATTTTACCTATGACCAGCTGAGCGAACGTTCCCTGCAGCAATTGAAGGGCATGATGGAGTTTGAGGGTTATATGGATGTGGCAACTGAAGAGTACAAGGCACTGGAGGAAAAGCTTAGACCCGATCCCGACCGGGATTTGCACCTGTTCAAAGAGGATATCCAAAGCCTGATCGAATCGGAGATCGTACAACGTTTCTATTACAAGAAAGGGGTACTGCAGCATCAGCTCTCCGATGACGAGGTATACGGCAGGGCCGTGGAACTCCTCTCCCACCCTGAAGAATACCAGGCTATCCTACAACCCCGGGACAAGGCAACAAACAATCAATATGCGGAAGACAACCTGGATCCTACTCCTCCTCTTTCCGGTCATACCCCTCGCGTCACAGGAGAGACGGCTCTCGCTACTCTTTGCCGGTGATGCGATGCAGCATCTGCCGCAGATCGATGGGGCGAGGATGGAAGATGGCAGCTATCGGTACGATTCCTGCTTTTACCTGTTGCAGGAGAAGATCAGCCATGCCGATCTTGCGGGAGTGAATTTTGAGACCACCCTGGCAGGTGAGCCTTTCAGCGGCTACCCCCTGTTCAGTGCTCCCGACGCATTTGCATTGGCCCTGCGCGATGCCGGCTTCGACATCTTTTTCCTGGCTAACAACCATGCCCTGGACAAGGGATCCGGGGGGGTGGCAAGAACGATTCAGTTACTCGACTCCATCGGGATCCGTCATACCGGCCTTTTTGCCAACGGCGAAAAACGATCGCTTCATTATCCATTGATGGTAATCCGTAACGGGATACGCATCGCATTCCTCAACTATACATACGATACCAACGGATTACCCGTAAAAGAACCCAACAGGGTAAATCTGCTTGACAGCCAGCTGATCCTGGAGGATCTGCAGCAGACCCGGCTTTACAGACCAGATATAATCGTCGCACAGCTTCATTGGGGAGAGGAGTACCACACCACTCCCTCGCCAGAGCAAAGGTGCATCGCCAGCCTGTTGCATCGCCAGGGTGTGCAAATCATCATCGGGCATCACCCGCATGTTGTTCAACCAATGGTGGTGAAACGGGAACAACAACATATTCAGAGCGTTGTATATTACTCCCTGGGAAATTTCATCTCCAACCAACAACGGGAACTGACCGATGGGGGGATGCTTGCGGAGATCGTGATCCGCAAGAAAGACAACGACTCACCGGCAATGATCGAATCCTGCGGTTATTCACTGGTATGGGTTGAGAAAACGGCCCGGAAGAAAAAAATCCGCTACCGTCTGATT
Organism: Proteiniphilum sp.; assembly: GCA_016839025.1. Taxonomy (GTDB): domain Bacteria; phylum Bacteroidota; class Bacteroidia; order Bacteroidales; family Dysgonomonadaceae; genus Proteiniphilum. The sequence continues at coordinate 26,762 of JADLKK010000004.1, read as the reverse complement.
CCCTTTCCAACAGACAGCCTGCTCCCCATGCATGCCGCTGACCGGGAGAGAATGGGCAATTTTGCACGTCGTGCAACACAGATCATCGAGAAAAACAACTGATATTCCAACATATGGAGCCAATCGATTTCATCATCCGGATACTGGCAGCTACCGCTGCCGGAGGTGCCGTGGGACTGGAACGGGAGATCAACAACAAGAGTGCCGGATTGCGCACCAACACACTGGTGGCAATCGGGGCTGCAATCTATGTACTTATCTCACTGCAGGTACTGAATGAGGGGGAAGGGGATGCTTCCAGGATCGTGGGGCAGATCGTCACCGGAATCGGCTTCCTGGGTGCAGGCGTGATCCTTCACAGGGGATCCAGCGTCCATGGGCTTACCACAGCCGCAACCATCTGGTGCAGTGCGGCATTGGGTTGTCTGGCAGCCCTGGGTATGTATTGGCAGCTGATCACCGCTACATTATTGGTACTCATGGTCAACATGGCCTTTAAGATTACCGACCGTTGGTTCGCAGGCAAACATGGGAAGAAAAAAGAACCAGGAGAAAAGAATCACTTCGAATAGGCGGGGTTGATCACCGAGACCACAATACCCGTACAACTTCCCTGCTCCCGGGCATACTCACTGATGGTCTGCTCATCTGCTACTACCTTCATGGCTGCACTGGAGGCGTGCAGAAAGGTGAGTTCCTCCCCTCTTTTGAAGGAGAAACCCATATGGGTGACATCCAGTCCGGCAATATCAGTGGTGAACAGCACAACCGACATGTGGGGAATATCCTTTTCCCGTACTCCGATCAACTCCTTTGGAAGATAGTAGAAGCCCCCCCTTCTGCTGATCCTATCCTCCATATCAATGATGCGGGTAAGCATTGCATCATCCTCTTTCAGGCGGATGTAGGCATCCCGATGGGCAGACATGAAACGCAGGGGTTTCTCCTGCCTCACCCCTCCCAATGATGCAGAGATATTGTGGAGCAGATCCCTCTGCTCATTCTCAAAGAGCCAGTCGGTGGCATAATGCAGCCGGGAAGCATATCCCGCGATCACTCCGTCACGGTAACGCAAAGCCTGCAACTCATCCAGAAACGTATTGAATGAGGGAGCATCAGCGGCAGCAGTAAGCGTCAGCGCGATCACCGTCTCCACGAATGTGGTACAGTCGAATGCCTGCAGGTTCGCCGTGAGTTGCTCCTTGTGACCTCCTTCCAGGGTATGGGACATATAGGGCTTCTCCAGAAAAAAGAGAGCCGTCTTTTCCAGGAGGGTTTCCCTTCTGGTGTTTCTGTAAGGTTCAATCGCGTGGAGATATTCCCGGAAGATCTGCCGGTCTGCATCGCTGTGGACGGCCATTGGCTGCGCGGACAAATTTCCCGCAGCCAGCCAGATCAGCACAAGCATTTCTGTTTTCATTGTATGGGGTTGTTACCAGTTACCATCTGCCACCCTTCTTCATCTGTTTCTCCTGTTCCTTTCGGATCTTCTTATTCTCTTTCTCCCAGGCCTTCGTCGCTTTCTCCTGCTGCTTCCTGATCTTCTTATTCCGTTTCTCAATCTCCTTGCGGATCTTCTTCATCTCCTTTGATGAGGGATAACCAAACCCGTAAAGGTCGTCGTTGGGGATGCTCCCGGTATATTCCCATCAGATCACCTACCGGAACCCCAAGCAGATAGCTCATTTCCAGTCCCAGGGTCACGTTTCCCCAATCGTACCCGAAGCCCCCAAAAATCTGCCACAACGTCTGACGGGGTACTCCGTAATGGTTTTCGTACAGGTCGATCACATGATCATCGGAGTAGTTTCGAGAGTAGTTGCCAATATCCCGGATAAAGAGATTGAAATCGATCTGTGCAAACATTGCAACCGAAATCATTGCGAGAGCGAAAGTGGTTGTAATCTTTTTCATCATCCTGCATTTTTTATGGTTTACCTGCTTCTTTGATACCGGATAAAGGGAAAGGTTTAACAGGCAGCAGGAGTGTGTTGCCGGCGAGGTACACCATAACGGCACTATTTCCCGCTTTTTGCCAGCAGGTAGTGATCCAGCAGGGCGATGGCAGTCATCGCCTCCACGATGGGCACTGCGCGGGGCAGCACGCAGGGATCGTGCCTGCCGCGTGCTTTGATGGTCGTGTCATTGCCGTGGATATCCACCGTCTCCTGCTCCTGCAGAATGGTGGCTACCGGCTTGAAGGCGACCCGGAAATAGATATCCTGTCCGTTGGAGATGCCGGCCTGTATCCCTCCGGAACGGTTGGTGCGGGTCTTGACTTTCCCCTTGTCGCTGAAAAAGGCATCATTCACCTCCGAGCCGCGCTGCTCCACATTGAAACCGGTTCCGTACTCAAACCCTTTTACCGCGTTGATGCTCAGCATGGCTGATCCGAGGGTGGCGTGCAGCTTCCCAAAAACCGGCTCACCCAGTCCTGCCGGCACACCCGTGGCCACGCAAGTGATGACTCCGCCAATGGTATCGCCCTGGTATCGCACCTCCTGTATCAGCTTGATCATCCGCTCTGCAGTATCCGGATCGGGACAGCGAACCATGTTCTCTTCGGCCAACGAGAGGTCATAGGCGACATACTCCTTCTCCAGCCTGATTGACCCTACCTGTGAGGTAAAAGCACAGATTTCCACCCCCTGCTGTCTGAGAAAAAGCTTTGCCAGGGCACCGGCCACTACGCGTGAGATGGTCTCGCGGGCTGAGGAGCGTCCGCCCCCGCGGTGGTCACGATGTCCATATTTGTAGTGGTAGGTAAAGTCGGCATGGGAGGGCCGATAGAGTTCTTTCAGGTGGTCGTAGTCGGAGGACTGTTGGTTTTCATTACGAATGAGAAATCCGATGGGCGCACCGGTGCTTTTCCCCTCGAAGATCCCGGAAAGGAACTCCACCCTGTCCGGTTCTTTTCGGGGGGTGGTGATGCGTGACTGGCCGGGGCGGCGCCGGTCCAGCTCCGACTGAATGAAGTCCATGTCAACCTCCAGACCGGGGGGACAACCATCAATCACGCCACCCACAGCGGCGCCATGAGACTCGCCGAAGGAGGTCAACCGGAAAAGTGTTCCAAAACTGTTCATACAACTACTCTGTCATCGTTTACTCTTTCTTCCAAACAGACAAATCCGGATGGGTCACATCCGGCTTTGCAGGGAGTATAGTCCCGCTCAACAACTACAACCGGAGCCGCAACCACCACCGGAGCCGGAGGCACATCCGCAGGATGCATCCTCCTCACCCTCTCCACAACCACAACCGCCCGTGCTACAGCCTCCGGAGCCGCAACCGCATCCGCCTCCGGAAAAAAGAGCCGCGATCTCTTCGGCAGAGGCTTCCCGCACACCGGTCACGGTACCCGCAAAATGCATCAGCTCACCAGCCAGTGGGTGGTTGAAATCCATCGTCACCATTTCCTCACCGACCTCCACCACCGAACCGGTCAGGCGGTTGCCGGAGGAATCCATCATGGGCACAGTGTTGCCTTCAAACAGTACATTCTCGTCGATCTTACCGTCGATCTCGAAGATCGATTTGGGCAGATCCAGCACCTTCTCTTCGTCGTAATCCCCGTAGGCTTCGTCGGGGGTGAGTCGAAACGAAAACGTATCACCCTCTGAGAGGCCTTCGATCTGCTTCTCAAACGCCTCCAGCATGGAGTTGGTACCGAAGATAAACTCGAGCGGACGCTCAGCAGTGGCCTGTTCCATCAATTCGCGCTCATCCCCTTCCCCCACATTCAGGTCATACGTGAGTGTGACATATTTGTTATCCGAAATTTTCATTGTTTTTATTATTGATAGGTATGTATAAGTTGCAAACGTTGTAACAATCTGCAGCAATCGATGTTTATGGATTGACCGCTTTTTTCAGTTTATTAAGAGCTTTTACCAGTACATTGCGGGGAGTACCCACATTGAGTCGCATGAATCCTTCACCACCGGGTCCGAACATGGAACCTTCGTTCAGGGCCAGTCCTGCCTGGTCCACAAAGAGCTTCACCAGGTCACTGCGGGAGAGGCCAAGAGCACGGCAGTCGAGCCAGACCAGAAAGGAGGCTTCCGGCCGCATGGCGTGGATCTGCGGAATCTCCTTTTTCAGAAAGCAATCCACAAAATCAATGTTACCCTGCACGTAGGCCAGCATCTCATCCAGCCAGGTAGCACCTTTCTCATAGGCAGCTGTGGTGGCGGTATAGGCAAAGAGGGTACCCTGGTTCAGCTCACGTGGTTCCAGATAAGCTAGATATTGCTTCCGGATTGTTTCGTCGGGGATCACAGCGAAAGAGCTGACGATGCCGGCGATGTTGAAGGTCTTGCTGGGAGCCATCAGCGTCAGCGAGTTGGAGAGTGCTTTCTCAGAGACCGTGGCAAAGGGGGTGTGGTGGTATCCGGGCAGTGCCAGGTCGGCATGAATCTCGTCCGAGACCACAAACACCCCATGGTCATGGCAAATGTCCGCCAACTCCTGCAACTCTTCGGGCGACCAGGCTCTGCCACCGGGGTTATGGGGATTGCAGAGGATCAGCATGCTGCATTTTTGTTGTGAAACAACGGAGCGCAGTCCATCCAGATCCATCCGGTATCTACCCTCCTGCAGCAGCAGCGGATTGTTCACCACCTCCCGTCCCAGGGATGTGGTTACAATCCGGAAGGGATGGTAAACAGGTGGTTGAATAATGACCCTGTCTCCCCTGTCGGTGAACTGATCGATTGCAAAAGCGAAACCCTTCACCACGCCCGGCACATAACATATCTCCTCCCTCTCCACATGCCAGCTGTGCCGTTCAGCAAGCCAGCTTGTGATGGCACGGAAGTAGGCATCGCTGGCGATGGTATAACCATACAGTTCATGATTGACCCGTTCCCTGAGTGCATCGGCAATAGCCGGAGGAGATTTGAAATCCATATCGGCCACCCACAGGGGGATCAGGTCATCCCTTCCGAAAAGCGCCTTCATCTTTTCCAGCTTCACACAGTCGCTTCCGTGCCTGTCAATATTTTCGTCAAAAATAGAATGCATACGTTGTTTGTGATTTATCCTGATTGCCCCATCCTAGTAGTAGCTGCTGCGGATGGCGGGATTACCCCGCACCCGTCTGCCGCCAAAATGGATCGACTCAAAGGCCAGACCTGCCATAAACTGGTGGGAAACAATCCGGGTATGCAACTGATTCACATCGGTTTGGTAGAAATCCCCCAGATAGCCGGCCCGCAGGGTAATGTTACGGATGGGGAAATCGATTGTAAAATAATTCTTCAAGGCCAGCTGGTTGTGGAAGGAACCGAAATGGATCGTCCCCTTGTTGTTTCCAAGGGTGAAAATCTCGTAATAGGAGTGGCCATATTCGGGGGAGAAAAACATGCCGGCGAAGGGAGAGGTGAGCTGCCAGCGAAAGGTGATATCTTTCCAATGATAGAGGGCCATTGCTGAGAGTTGCAGGTTGAGGGCCGATTTCAACGAACCGGGGTTATTGGAGTTGCGCACGTTGTAAATACCTCCCAGCGAGAGGGCAGCTCCCCCCCCACCCAACAGCGTGAGGCGATCCATCTTCAGTAGGGGGTAGAAGCCGGTGAGATGATAGCGGATGTCTCCATAATATTCCGATGCGGATGCGGTAGGGTTCTTTGTAATGGCGGTTTGTATCTGAAACTGTTGTTGCCAAGACAGTTTTCCTCCAGCGAGGGGTGATGCCTTGATCCGGTCGTGCAGCAACGAGATGCTCATCCCGTCGTAGGTGAGCGGCGAAAGATAACTGTCAGACAGAAAAGCTTTCCCTACACCTACCAGCGTTGCGTGGTTCACAGTAGCCTCAGGCGGGTCACCAGACAGCTGTGCCTGCAGGCCACCGCAGAGGGAGAGCCAGGTCAGTGCCACTATTGAGAATCTTTTCATTGGTTTTAATCTTGTGATGATGAACGGAAGTGATCGACAGGGCTACTGTATCAGTTCAATCGAACAACTTCATCTGTCCGGTTATCTCATCGCGCAGATCGGAATCAGAGATCGGTGTATCACCGTTCTCATCCTCTATCTCCACTTTCATCGTTTCCTGCGTTTCCGGCTCCGGGAAACGGATTGGCTCAAGCTCTTCCACCTCCTTCACCACATAGTTCGAGATTCGCTTACCCTTCGCCTTGTAGCTTTTCACGCCGATAAACTCCTCCACGTCGATATCGAGTGGTTCACGGTAATCATCGTTTCCGCCAAAGATAATCTTTACCCTCGGAAATACCACATCTGTGAGCAAAAATAATCGCGATTCCGGGTTGTCGCCGAGGAAGCTGAGGGGTTTCTCCGAAGCATCAAAGGCAAACCGCTTCAGGTAGGCATATCCCTGATCGGCATCAAACAGGGCTGCCGACCATACCTTGTTGGCTTCAAATTTTTCAATGAGATGGATATCGGTGGGGAAATGGTTGGTGAGGTCGAAATTGCAGATATGATACTCCCCTTTTTTCGTCACCACCAGGATCTTCTCATCGCCCTGAAATTCTCCCAGATACTTGCCATCTCCTTCATAATTGAGACGGAAGACGTCGGGATCGAACCAGACCTTGCGTCCTCCCAGTGTGGAGATTCCTTTCTGCTTGAGCTGTATGCGGTGGATCTCCGCCTTGGTGAGGATATTCCCCATGGCGTTGCGTCCCTTGATGTCTATCTCGCTGAAATCCTTCTCAAACTGGAGGATGCGCAGCCGAGGCTTAGGTTTGAGGATCACCTTAATGGTTTCTGCCTCCCCGTTGGGGTTTGAGCTGAAGTAGGCGATGCGTGATCCGGGCGTGCCCTTTGTCAGGTCATACTCCTTGTCACGGGTAATCCCCGTCACGGGGAACCGTTTGATGTAGTGAGGCGACGACTTGCCATCGCGGTATACCACATTGTAAATGGTGCGCTTATCGTTCTTCTTGAAGACATTGGCATAGAGGATATTCTTTCCTACGAACATCTTCTCGCTTACCTTCACCACCTTGTACTTTCCATCCTTAAAGAATAGAATGATGTCGTCGATATCGGAGCAGTTGCAGACAAATTCATCCTTTTTCATGCCGGTACCAATAAATCCCTCTTCCCGGTTGACATAGAGCTTCTCGTTGGCTTCCGCCACCTTCACTGCCTCGATGTTCTCAAAGCTGCGTATTTCGGTGCGACGGGGGTAACTCTTTCCGTAGCGCTCTTTCAGCATGAGGTACCAGGCAATGGTATAGTCGGTGAGATTGTCCAGGTTGTGATCTATTTCGCTGATCTCTTCTGCCAGACGGGCAATGGTCTCATTCGACTTATCGGAATTGAATTTCAGGATGCGGGCCATCCTGATCTCCATCAGCCGAAGGATATCGTCGCGATTGATCTCCCGGATAAAGGAGGGTTTGAAGGGTTCCAGCCGCATATCGATGTGCGCAATGGCAACCTCCATATTGGCAGCATTCTCAAACTCACGATCCTTGTAAATCCGTTCCTCGATGAATATCTTCTCCAGGGAGGCAAACAGCAGCGCCTCCTGCTTTTCATCCTTTTCGATCTCCAGCTCCCGACGCAGATAGTGCTGTGTGTTATCGACCGATACGCGCAACACATCACTCACCGTCAGGAAATGGGGTTTGTCCTCGTCAATGACGCAACAGTTGGGTGAGATGCTGATCTCACAGTCGGTGAAGGCATAGAGTGCATCGATGGTTTTGTCGGAGGAGACACCCGGTGCCAGCTGCACCTGTATCTCCACGTTCCGGGCCGTGATATCATCCACCTTTCTGATCTTGATCTTCCCTTTCTCATTGGCCTTGAGAATGGAATCGACGACGCTGGCGGTAGTCCTCCCATAGGGGATATCTTTTATCACCAGCGTCTTACTGTCAAGTTTCTGGATGGTTGCCCGCACCTTCACCGAACCTCCCCTTTCCCCGTCATTATACTTTTCCACATCGATGTAGCCACCGGTCTGGAAATCAGGATAGAGGATAAACTCTTTCTCTTCCAGATAGGCAATGGCGGCATCACACAGCTCATTGAAGTTGTGGGGCAGGATCTTGGAAGAGAGGCCAACCGCAATACCCTCCGCGCCCTGTGCCAACAGGAGAGGGAATTTGGCGGGCAAGGTAACCGGCTCTTTGTTTCTCCCGTCGTAGGAAGGTTTCCACTCGGTGGTTTTCGGGTTGAAGAGCACCTCCAGCGCAAACTTGGTCAGTCGCGCCTCAATATAGCGGGGTGCAGCCGCTCCGTCACCGGTAAGAATGTTCCCCCAGTTACCCTGCGTATCAACCAGCAGATCCTTCTGTCCCAGCTGCACAAGCGCATCGCCGATAGAGGCATCACCATGGGGGTGATATTGCATGGTTGTACCGATGATGTTGGCCACCTTGTTGTAGCGTCCGTCGTCCATCCGTTTCATGGCATGAAGAATGCGTCGCTGCACCGGTTTCAATCCATCGGAGATATGGGGCACGGCACGCTCCAGGATCACATAGGAGGCATAGTCCAGAAACCAGTTCTGGTACATTTTGGAGAGATTGAGCGTGCTGTCGTCACCCAGCCTGACCGGTATCTTACTTCCGCTCATGCTTCTTTGGGTGGGATCCGAATCAGTCTCATCCAACGGTTCCTCTTTTTCTTTGATATCGTCGTCGTTTGTATGCTTAGGAGACATAGATCTGTATATGTACAAAATAACCGCCTCCGGACAATGAAGCTGGAGGCATTTTCACTAATCAGTGGTCATGTGCAATAAAAATTGCCCAAAGATAAGAAAATTGAGGGTAATTGCAAAAGTAAAAAATCCCTGTCCGATAAACTACTTTTGTGGAAACTTGTTTAATAGGTGTGGTCTTTTCGCACGGGCAATCTTTTTTTTGATACATTTGTCCCTGCGGAGATCGGTGCCACAATGTCAAATAACGGTATCAAACCCTTAGCAAAGAATAGATATTATGAAACAAAAACAAGCCCTTACGTCCATCCGTTTCACCTTCACCTTACTGTTAACGGGGTTGTTGTTATCCTCCTGCGGCAGCGTACCCTTCACCGGAAGGCGGCAGCTGCAGCTTGTCTCGAACAATGAAGTGATAGCCCTCAGCCTGCAGCAATACCAGGATTTCATTCGTACGGCACCTCTGGAGAGTGGCACAACCAATGCGCAGATGGTCTCCCGCATCGGCAGCCGTATAGCGAAGGCAGTAGAAACCTTCTATACCAACAACGGTTATCAGTCGGAGTTGGAAAACTATGCCTGGGAATTCCGGCTGGTAAAAGAGAACAGCGTGAATGCCTTTGCCATGCCGGGCGGAAAGGTGGTGATTTATACCGGACTGCTTCCGGTGACCCAAACGGAGGATGCACTGGCAGTGGTAATCGGTCACGAGATTGCACATGTGATTGCCCGTCACTCCAACGAGCGGATGAGCCAACAGATTGCGCTACAATATGGGGGTGCCATTGCAGGTGGTCTGCTGGGCAACTCACAGGCAATGCAGCAGTTGGGAAGCACCGTTTTTGGTCTGGGGGCACAGTATGGGGTGATGATGCCCTACGCCCGCAAGCAGGAGTATGAAGCCGATGAGATCGGATTGATCATCATGGCAATGGCCGGCTACGATCCCCGGGTGGCTGTTCCTTTCTGGACCCGGATGGCACAAAGCGGCGGGTCCCAGGTTCCGGAGTTTCTCAGCACACACCCTACCGACAGCAAAAGGATAGCCCGCATCCAGGAGATCATGCCACAGCTCCTCACCTATTACAAGGGAGCAGGGATCCAAAACACAACCACGGCGCCCATTCAGACCAAGGCAGCCCTACCTGCGGAGAGTGAGACCAGGAAGGCCAGGACCTCAGAGGAGTGGACGTTCTGATCTCCTGTTTGTGGCATGATATACCACCCCCACAATTGCCAACAGCGCCCCTGAGACAATCAGCAGGATCTCCACGGATACCACGTCGGCCAATGGACCAAAGAGAAGAATTGCCACAGGCATTGCTGCGGAAGCGATGATCTGAATGATGGAGAAAACCCTCCCCATCATTTCGGGTTTTGTGATCTCCTGGATAAAAACTGTCTCAGCGGTAGCGATCACCGGCATAAAAAAACCGGAGAAGCCCATCACCAGAAGATAGAGCGCAAAATTGCCGGCGAGTCCGAGCAGGGTGAAAGAGATACCGAAGGCAACCAGACAAAGGGCTATCGCCAAAATCTTATCCCTGATGTTGCCATAGAGCGACACCGCGATCCCCCCCACGAAAGAGCCAGCCGTCCAGACAATCTCATTGGCTGTCAGGCGCCATACCTCTCCTCCGAAGCTACGTTCAATCATGAGCGGGGTGAGTACCGCTGCCGGTGTGATCAGGAAAAAGGAAAAGGCGTAACAGATAATGATTCCTTTCAGCAATCGGTTGCCAAAAGCATACCGGACTCCTTGTTTGAGCTCGGTGAATACCGATGCCGGCTCCTCTGTGCGCTCCACCTTCTCCACCACAATCAAGCGAAGGATGAGGATCGCCGCCGAGGCTGTCACCACATCGATCATGAAGGCCCAGGCAATATCCATGGTTCCCAGCACCACTCCTCCCACGGCTGGCGCCAACAGCATCAGCACCGAGCTGACCGACTGGTTGATACCCTGTACGCGGGTAAGGTTCTCCTGCGGCACCAGTTGCGGGTAGATCGCATTGACGGCGGGCATCTGGATTCCTGCACCGATAGAACGAACCACGGATACTGCCAGCAACAATTCAAGCCTGGTGAACCCCGACCAAAAAGCGATGGCAAGCGCCAGCGTGGAGACCGCGATAAAAGCGTCGGAGAGCATGATCAACACCTTTCGGTTGTATCGGTCAGCCCATACCCCTCCCCAAAGAGAGACAAATACCTGTGGCAACATGGAACAGATGGTGGTCAGCATCAGCCACATTCCGGATGAGGTTTCCAAGGTGATGTACCAGATAATGGCATAAGCCACCACTGCCGAACCAAACAGGGAAACGTTCTGGCTCACCAGGAAGAGTATCACCTGCCGGTTGAACAAGGATCTCCTGTTTGAGAGGGTTGCATTACTCATGACCTACAATCCAATGTAAAAAATGTCCGCATCAGGCTGATGGAGATAAAAAAAAGCGATATTCCATGCTACCGGAATACCGCCTCTGCCTGAATCATCACCCCTATCTCCTCAAGCGGTTCAGGGAGCGTACCAGTGCCTCATCGGCTCCAATCTTCCGGATAGCCAGCATGGTCAGGATAAGGGCAATCACCGGCATGATGCCTCCCAGGCCCACACGCTGAAACTGCAGGTTCTCCACCGGATAAACCTTGTAGAGCACAAATCCGAAAAAGAGGTAAAAACCAATCATGATGACCGAATTAAAGACCGACAGCCGGATCTGCAACATTCTCCTTTTGTAGAGGAAGATGGTTACCAGCGAAAGCAGGGAACTGAGGGCACCCATCACGAAGAGCCCCCAGGTGGAGTCGGTAAGGGTGCCGTTGAGATAGATTCCCATCGCTTCGAAAAGCACCTCATCACCCTTGTAGCCAAAGGTTGCCAGGGGTGTGACCGAAGCGGTCAGCATGGCTGCTGCTGCCAGCAGCAGAAAAAGTGTCTGAATCCGTTGCAACATAGCCTCAGAATAACTCTTTCTCCTTGGCAGGGTTGCGGTAGAAGATCTGGCTTTCCTTCCACTCTTCAATAGCCATCAGTGAGGGCTTGGGAAGCTTTTCATAGAAGCGGGATATCTCAATCTGTTCGTGGTTTTCAAATACCTCCTCCAGATTGTCGCTGTATGACGCAAATTCCTGCAGCTTGGTATCCAGGTCACGTTTCATCTCAATAGAGAGCTGGTTGGCTCTTTTGCTGACGATACGAACCATTTCGTAGACATTGCCTACCGGTTCCGACAACTTCATCACATCACGGGTTTCGGTGTTGGTATTTGCAGCAATTTTTCTGTAATCCATTGTTGTTTATCTTAGTTTGTTGTTTTCACTTTTCATCAATCCGTAGGCAACTGGTCAATCTTCGCCTGTGCCTCCCGGTAATAGCGGTTGGCTTCCTCTTTGAACTTCCCTTCCGGAAATGAATTGGTGTAATTAAAGTATTCATCCACCACCATGCGGTAGCGCTCCGGCTGTGTCAGGAGCGTACTGCGTTGCGCATACTCGTAACGAGCCCGGAGAATGGTCATCTGATAATCTTCCAGATACTTGGAATAGGGATAGCTTTTCATTGCTTCCCGGGCTGTGATCACCGCCGATTCGTAATTGTTGCCCATGTAATTGCCGAGATTGAGGTAGAGTTGGGATGAGAGCAGTTCCTTGTAAGCCAGCTTCTCCTGTAGTTCAAAGAGATAGTTTTTCGCCTGTTCTGCTCGTTCAGTCTGGGGGTAACGTTCCATATACTTCTGGAATTCAGCAATTGCCATATAGGTCTTCGACTGATCCAGACGGGCATCGGGAGAATCCAGGTACATCCCGTAAGCCGAGTAGAAAAGGGCCGACTCGGTATATTCACCGTTGGGATAGGTATTGTAATAGGTGGTGAACACCTGTGTGGCTGAGTAGTAATCCCGCGCGTTATAGTGGCTCTGTGCCAGCAGGTAAAGCGACTCCTCGGCCTGTGCAGTACCTTTCATAAAGGTGACCAGCTCTTCCAGGAGGGTGATGGATCGATTGTACTTCCCTTCCTCGAAATATTTTTTCGCATAGGTGTATTTCAGGTCTCTGTCGGTACTTTTGAGGATCTTGTTATACTCGTTACAGGAACTCAACACCAAAATGATCAGCAAAAAATAGAATGGTTGTATTCTCATCTTGTTCCAAGTCGGGTTTAGCGTGCAAATTTACGCATTCTTTCTTATTCTGCGAAAAGGGGAGCGCTATTTTATTCAATTTTAGGATTTCGCAGCAAGAAACTGCAGGATGCTATCCACATATTTGCGGTCGTTGGCGAGTTTCGGCACTTTGTGTTGTCCACCCACCTTCTCCCGTTGTTTCATCCACTCATAAAAAAGCCCGCTCCCCATCACTTTCACCACGGGGGGACTCAGAGAGAGGTTGTAGGATCGTTTTGCTTCGTAGTCGGAATTCAGTCTTTTCAGGCTCTCATCGAGGCTTTCGATAAACAGGGATAGGTCGCAGGGGGCTGTTTCAAATTCAATCAGCCACTCATGCGCACCATTGTTGCTGTCGCCAAAGAATATGGGGGCAGCGGTATACTCGGTAATCTTGGCTCCGGTTATGCGGCACGCCTCATCCAGAGCCCTGTCGGCATTGTCTACAATCAGCTCCTCTCCAAAGGCATTGATAAATTGCCTGGTGCGGCCGGTCAACCGGAAGAGATAGGGATCGGTGGAGGTAAACTCAACGGTATCGCCAATTTTGTATCGCCAGAGACCGCCACTGGTGGAAATCACCATGGCATACTGTCTACCCGTCTCCACGCCACTCAAGGGTATCGCTTCCGGATTCTCCTTCATCCACTGCTCTGCGGGGATAAACTCATAATATACCTCGTTGTCGAGCAGCAACAGCAAATCCTTCGAGCCGGGGGCGAACTGCACCCCAAAGAAACCTTCCGAAGCATTATAGGTCTCCCAGTATCGCATCCGGTCAGATGAAACCAGCTTCTCATATTGTTCCTGAAAAGGGATGAAACTGACCCCGCCATGAAAGAACACCTCCAGGTTGGGCCAGATCTCAGTGATCATACACCCACTGTCATTCACAATCTTCTTCAGCAGCACCAGCATCCAGGAGGGTACCCCCACCAATGAGCGAATATCAGCCCCCATCGCATATTCAGCCAGCTTCTGCAATTTCTCTTCCCAGTCTGGCAGCAGGGCAATCTTCTCCGGGGTTCTCCTGCGCCTGGCGAGAGCTGGCAGGTTCTTCATCAGAATCGCAGAAATATCAGCGGTATAGATACCGTCACCGATGCGGTTGATTTGTTGGCTACCGCCCAGCACCAATGATTTTCCCAAAACAAAGGATGTGTCGGGGTGATGATGTGCATAGATGCCCAACATATGGTATCCTGCCCGGTAGTTGCCATTCTTCAACGATTCACGGGTAACGGGGATATACTTGCTCTTCTCTTCAGTGGTACCGGACGACATGGCAAACCATTTCACGGGTGTATCCCACAGCACATTTTTTTGCTTCTCCACGATGATGCGGTCGAGATAGGGTCGCAGGTACTCATAGGTCGCAACAGGCACGATCCTGCGAAAGGCATCTTCATCACTGACCCGTGCAAAATGATGATCGTTTCCGTAGCGTGTGCGACAGCCATGCCGCAGCAATCGCTGCAGCGTTTTCTGCTGTATGCCGTACGGATCATTCACAAAAGTTTCCACCGGTCTGTAGTAGGAGGTGAGAATCGATCGGGTGATTTTTTGAATCATTCTTTCATAGTCAAATAGGAGACAAAGGTAGTGACTTGTCTCAAATATCGGGCGAAACCGGCAAAACTTTAAGAAATATAAGCAGATCAGCCGATCCTGCTGATCTTGTGCAGCCTCTCTTCATCAATGATCTTGATCTTTCTGCCGTCGATGGTGATGATCCGCTCATTCACAAAATTAGAAAGGGTGCGGATAGCATTGGAGGTGGTCATGTTGGAGAGATTGGCCAGATCCTCCCGGGCCAGATAGATGTTGATGGTGGCACCATCCTCCTCCAAACCGTAGCTCTCCTTGAGAAAAAGTAGCGATTCGGCCAGCCTTCCCCTCACATGCTTCTGTGTTAAATTGACCACTCGCTGATCGGCAATTCCCAGATCCACCGACAACATCCGGATAAAAAAGAGCGCCATCTCTCCGTTGTTGCGCAGAAACTGTTCTATCAGTTCCATCGGAACCATGCAGACGGTACAGGACTCAAAAGCTGACGCCGCAGTAACATAAGACTCACGGGCAAAATAGGCTCTGTAACCAAAATATTGAACGGGACGGATGATGCGAATAATCTGGCTTCTCCCCCCCACTCCGCTTTTAAAAATCTTCACCTTCCCCTTGAAGAGAATCATCAGATCTTTCGGGTTTTCATCTTCCAGATAGATCAGTTCATTTTTCTTAAAATGAACCAAACGGGCACTGTTACGCAACTGATCACGCTCAGCAGCGGTTAACATTCTCCACACATCAGGCAATGAGGAAGCTATATCCACCATTTCTTTTCTGTTCACTAGCTCCAGTGTTATAGAACTATGTTCTAAAACACAAATATATAGTTTTTTTTAACAGGATGAATCAAATAGGAGAACTTTTTTGCGATAATCGTCCCTTCCCATTTTTTTCGTTCATGATTTTTATTTTAGGCTTCCCCCAGTATTTTTTTTTGTGCTCTGAAAAAAAATGTATGTTTGCAGTCTGAATGAAGAGAAGAGCCATCATACTGATAGTGTTCCCGTTCATTGCCACCGTGAATTGCCTCGCATTCACATCCGGTCTGCCGACAGATACGATTCTGAACAGGGCAATGAGCGCTGCAGAAAAATACAATGAGCTGGTAGAAAGCTACACGGCCCAGGTCTATGTGCGCTCTTACGTGGAAACAATCCGGAAGAACTTTCTCTACAAATACACCCACCTGATTCCGGACTTTGTGCTGCATGATCCGGACAATGATGAAGCACTCATCGAGACCATCAGCGATTTGCGTTACGAATATCCGAACATATATGTCCAGGACATCAGGCATGTAACCGGTACGCTAACCAAAAAGAAGGAGATCGACCTGATTCCGTTTGAGTTGCTGAACATCAACATCTATGGAGAGACCACCAACGAGGAGAGTTTCTTCATGCCCATTCGTTTCAGTACGGCAAAATATTACCACTACAGCCTGTATCAGACCTTCACCGCGAACGACAAAACCTACTACAACATCCATTTCTCCCCCATATACAACAATCCGAAGCTCTTACAAGGCTCTTTTATCGTGGAGCGGGGAACCTGGAGGGTAATCTTTTTCCGTGGTGAAGGACTGGATATTTTTTCCGACTTCTCTTTCGAGATGACCATGGGCGATGAGTGGATCACCAACTACCTGCCTGTCAGCATCACCATCTACCAGAAAGCAGCCTACCTGGGAAATGTACTGGCTAGCAGGCATCTAGCCAGCATCAGTTACAAGGAGATTTCCCTGCGTCAGATCCAGCAACCGGAGCGGTCGCTCAATATCAGCAACTCCTACAAGGTACGACTCGATTCCGTACCGCTGCGGAGTGATTCTCTTTTCTGGGAGCAGATACGCCCCATACCGTTGCAAGCCAGGGAAAGCGATGTGATCACCCGTTACCGGCAAGAGCAACCGACAGATGAGAAACCCAAAACGGCAACAGATTCAACAGGCAACAACCGGATTGCCCAGCAGATGGCACAACGCATGGTGGTCAGCTCCAGCTACCAGTACAAATCGACCCGGTTCGGATACTCCGGGCTCTTCAACCCGCTGATGCTTGGTTACAGCTCCCGCGACGGGGTCACCTACCGGCAAAAGATATCCTTCACGGCAGACCTGAAACGCAGCCGCAACCTGCAGGTGAATGCCTTTGCGGGCTACATGTTCCGCCGAAAGGAGTTTTTCACCGATCTGACCACCACCTGGAACTATGAACCGCTGCGAATGGGTAGTACCACCTTTTCCATCGGCAACGGCAATCCCACCTACAGCTCCCTTTTTGTGGATCAGATCCGGGAGCGGCTGGCGGAACAAGGCATCACATTCGATGACATTTCACTCACCTATTACAAGGATTACTACCTTAAGCTATTCAACACATTGGAAGCCACCAACGGTTTGCTTTTACAAACAGGGATCGACTACCATATCCGCAAGAGCAAAACCCACGAGGTGATGTTCCGATCGTTAAGCATCGAAAGTGATCCCATAGAAAAGATGTTTGGGACAAAACGATCGTTTGCCCCCTTTATCCGGGTCAGCTGGACCCCGGTGCAATATTACCGTTACGAGGGCAGGCAAAAGATCTATGCCCGCTCGGACTACCCCACTTTTAAGGTTGAGTTCTCCCGAAGCCTGCTGGATGTGTTGGGAAGCACCTCCCAACACAACCGTATTGAGCTGGATATCAGCCAGAAGATTGATTTCGGATTGATGCATTCCATCCAATACCACATCGGTGCCGGCAGGTTCATCAACCAGCAAACGGAGTATTTCGCCGATTTTGTTTACTTCTCGAAGAACAATTTCCCGGAGAACTGGGATGACGGGCTGGGAGGAAACTTCAACCTGCTGAGCAGGGATCTCTACAATGCCTCAGATTCCTACCTGCAGGGTCACATCATGCTGGAATCACCCTTTCTCCTCCTGAAAAATATCCCCTATGTATCCGACTTTGCAGACAAGGAGCGACTCTACCTGAGCCAGCTCCACACACCACAAATCAAATCCTACAGTGAACTGGGCTATGGCATCGGCAACCGTTTCTTCAATGCGGGACTCTTCGCCTCCTTCTTCAAAGCCCGGTTCAATGAGATTGGCGTACGGGCGGCCTTTGAACTGTAGCCTCCTGCCAAGCTACCTGCAACCGCACCCTTTCAGATCTTCATCCTTCGGTTGGGTTGTCACTATGTGCGCTCTTCTGGAAAAATCTTTATCTTTGCAAAAAGATTTCTCCATGATCCGATTTCCTAACGCCAAGATCAACCTGGGTTTGCATGTCGTGTCCCGTCGGCAAGATGGGTACCATGACCTGGAGACGCTCTTCTATCCGATCGGGCTGAAAGATGCCCTGGAGATCATTCCCATGACCAATGAGGACCCCCCTTTTGTCACAAAAGGATACAGGCTGCATCAGGGAGGCATCCCCCTGCAGGGGGATGCGGAGGAAAACCTGGTGGTCAAAGCATGGAAGCTGATCGCTGCGGAGAAAAATATTCCACCACTGGAAATCCATTTGTTGAAGAAAATCCCATTTGGTGCCGGACTGGGGGGTGGCTCCTCCGATGGAGCCGCCATGCTGCAGTTGCTTAACGACACCTTCACTCTGGGATATAGCGATGAGGAGTTGGCAGCACTTGCGGCACGACTGGGTGCCGACTGTGCCTTTTTCATCCGCAACCGTCCGGCACTGGCTACCGGCATCGGCGACTTGCTGGAACCGATAGACCTTGATCTGAGCCATCTGAAGGTGGTGGTGGTGAAGCCGGATATCGGGGTTTCCACTGCGGAGGCCTATGCGATGATCACCCCCCGGCAACCGGAACAGAGGCTCCGGGAGGTTGTCTCCTTACCGGTAACCGCCTGGAAAGAGCAGATGAAAAATGATTTTGAAGCACCGGTTTTCAAAAAATATCCCGAAATTTGGCAAATCAAACAGCAGCTCTACGAAATCGGAGCAGTTTATGCCTCCATGAGCGGCTCCGGTTCTGCGGTATATGGTCTGTTTGGGAAAGCTCCCGAGCTGAAGGGGATGTTCAACAACCATTTCGTCTGGATAAGCGATGAGCCTTACGCTGAAAGCTGAAATAAAAAAAATATGAATAAACATTTTACAGGATGCTTCCTGCTCCTACTGATACTTGGCGGAAGCATTCAGGCGCAAACGACATTTTCACCGGCTGAGGTTTCAACCTTTGGCCCCGTAGTCGTACAGGCACCGGTCATCCTGGACAGTGTCAACCTCAGTGACAAGCCCTATTCGGATGAACTGCTGCTCTCCACCGCCATCAATTTCCCCGCACCGGAGAGATTTACCGGCAGAGCAGAGCCCGATACGACAGGTTACTTCCGGTTGCTGAGACCTGTGAAGGGCAACGCTTTTCAGCTGGTCTCCTTCCATCTGTCGGGCAACTGCTATGGAAAAGGGAGAATTACCGTCACCTCTCCCAATCCGCTGGAACTGTGGATCGACAATGTAAAGAGGGCTACCAAGCATGCTGCCGATGACAGCCTGCACCTGGCCGGGTCGGTGGATGCAGTGTTGAATGGATTTATCAACAACAGCCGTGTGGTAGTTAAAATGCTGACCTCATCGGATGACCACAACGATGCGATGGTGAAGATCGATGTGAAACCGGAGGAAGCTGATTCGCTCCTGGTATATCGCTTCAATCAGCAAGCAAAAAGAAGGATCGATATCAAAGACATCCTCGAGGGAAAGCGGGTGAGCAGCTCTTCCATCTCTCCCAGCGGGCGGCTTGTGCTTCTCTCTTTCCGCGAGACTCTCCCGGGCGGTGAGAACCGCAACCATACGGAGATATACGACACCCGGCAGCAACGGATCATTTTCTCGGAACCTCTCAGCCGGCCACAACTGAAATGGATGCCCCGCTCAGATCTGCTCTTCTTTGTGGGTGACAGTGAAGAGGGAAGAACCCTCTATACCCTCGATCCGCTCACCATGGAGACAAAAATCATGGCTGAGCAGCTGCCCAAGGAAAACTTTCACATTGCTCCCGACGAACAATCCCTCTTCTACTCGTCAAAAGAAACCCTCACCCTCAGCAACCCCGGGGGCCTGAAACGATTGATCGGTATCGATGACCGGCAGTCCTCCTATCGCGACAGGTACTACCTCTATCGCTACTTCTTCGACACGGGACTCACACAACAGCTCACCTTCGGCAAAAAGTCGGCATCACTCAATGATCTGTCCGACGACATGCAATTCCTGCTTTTCTCGGTATCCGACGAAGACCTTTCGCAACGCCCCTTTCGCACCAGTACCCTCTATCGGTTAAACCTGGGAACCATGGAGACCGATACCCTCTGGAAGGATCAACGGTATGCCTATTCGGCCCAGTTCTCCCCCGACGGGCAACAACTGCTGATCCATGGCGCTCCCGAGGCATTCAACGGCATTGGACTGAACACCAAAGAAGGGCAGATCGCCAACAGTTACGACACCCAATCGTTCATCATGCATCTGGAAAACAGAAAGGTGACTCCTGTCACCAAGAGATTCGATCCCACGATCAATGCACAGGAATGGAACAGGCTGGACAACAACATCTACTACCGCGTGGAAGAGGGGGACAAGGTGCAGGTATACCGCTATTCACCCCGGAAAGGGAGCTTTGAAAAACTGCCACTCAGGGAGGAGGTAATCCGCTCCTTCGACATTGCCACAAACGCGCACTGGGCCACCTACACCGGTGTGAGCAGTTCCAACTCCGCACGCAGTTACCTCTTCAACCTCAAAACGTTGGAATCAATACTGATCAGTGATCCCTATGCGGAAAGGCTCAATCAGCTACAGCTGGGAGAAGTAAAGGAGTGGCGATTCACCAGCTCCTTTGGAGAGCAGATTGATGGCCGTTATTACCTGCCACCCCACTTCAACCCGAAGAAAAAATACCCGCTGATTGTCTATTACTACGGTGGTACCAGTCCCACCAGCCGTATCTTTGAGAGTACCTACCCGCTGCATGTCTATGCCGCGCAGGATTATGTGGTCTACACCTTGCAGCCAAGTGGCACCACCGGTTACGGACAGGAGTTCTCAGCCCGCCATGTGAATGCATGGGGCGTGCGGACCGCGGAAGAGATCATCGAGGGGGTGAGGGCATTTGTGGCGGCACACCCTTTTGTTGACAGCACAAAAATCGGCAATATCGGTGCCTCTTATGGCGGCTTCATGACACAATACCTGATTACCCGTACCGATCTGTTCACAGCTTCGGTATCACATGCCGGCATCAGCAACATCACCAGTTACTGGGGCGAGGGATACTGGGGTTACTCCTACAGTGCCGGAGCCAGTGCCGGCAGTTATCCCTGGAACAACCCGCAACTCTATGTACAACAGAGCCCGCTGTTTCATGCCGACAAAATCAATACGCCACTGCTCCTGCTGCACGGCACTGCCGACACCAACGTCCCCATTGGCGAGAGCATCCAGATGTATACCGCCCTGAAGCTTCTACACAAACCGGTCGAATTCATCCAGGTGGAGGGTGAGAACCATGCCATTTACGATTATCAAAAGCGGGTTGCATGGAACCATGCCATTTATGCCTGGTTTGCCAAATGGCTGAAGGGAGATGCCCGGTGGTGGGAGTCGATGTATCCCGATAAATAAGGAGCAGAAAAAACAACAGCATAACCCATAAGATATCAGACAAGATGGATCGCAAGAGAATAGCGGAAGAGGTGATAGAACTGGCACGCGCAACGGGTGCCTACTTGAAATCCGAGCAGCAGTCGCTCCAGCAAAAAGAGATCGAGCTCAAGGGCACCCGCAACTATGTCACCTATATCGACAAGGAGGCGGAGAAAAAGCTGGTGGAGGGTCTCCGTCTGCTCCTTCCGCAGGCAGCCTTCCTCACGGAAGAGAAAACCGTACGCTTTGAACCGCGTGAATACACCTGGATCATCGATCCGCTGGATGGCACCACCAACTATGTGCATGGCGACACGCCCTACTCCGTAAGCATCGCCCTGATGCAGCAGTCGCAGGTCATCCTGGGCGTGGTATTCGATCCGGTGGCCAACCAGCTGTTTGTGGCCACAGGAGAGGGAGAGGCCTACCTCAACGGAGCTCCCCTGCGGGTGAGTCGCCAAGAGTCGCTCACCAACGGCTACATAGGCTTTGGGATTCCCTATACGCTCGATAGCCGGGAGGAAGCAATCCTGGTCAATGCGATGAAACAGTTCCGTAGCTGCAGCTTCCGCATCAAGGGCTCTGCCGCAATTGAGATCTGCTACGTGGCAGCCGGCATCACCGATGGCTACTTCCACTCCGGCCTCTCGGCCTGGGATGTGGCTGCCGGTTCCTATATCCTGACGTGTGCCGGCGGTCGCTGCAGCGACTTCAGCGGTGGAGGGAACTACCTCTTCGGCAGGGAGATGGTAGCCACCAACGGAAGAGTACATGAGGCAATCCTGCAAACCATTATCACTGTTGACTAATGGAGAAACAGATCATCCTTCTGGCTTTTCTGCTGACGCTGATCGCGGGACTCTCCACCGGTATCGGGAGCCTGATTGCCTTCATGGCAAGACGCACCAACACCAACTTTTTGAGTCTCTCCCTGGGTCTCTCCGCAGGGGTAATGATCTATGTCTCCTTCATGGAGATGATGCCGCAGTCGGTGGAGTCGCTCACCGCACATTTTGGCGAAAAAACAGGTATGCTCTACCTGATCTTCGGGTTCTTCGGGGGCATTGCCCTGATCGCTTTGATCGACTTCCTGGTACCCGAATCGAGGAACCCGCATGAGATGCACAGCGTGGAGGAGATGAAAGGAAAAAGCCGCCTGAAACAGACCGGCATCATCGCTGCCATCACCATCGCCATCCACAACTTTCCCGAAGGAATCGCCACCTTTATGTCGGCTCTTACCACCCTGGAGGTAGCCATTCCCATCACGGCGGCCATTGCCATCCACAACATCCCTGAAGGGATTGCAGTGGCTGTGCCCATCTATCATGCCACCGGGAGCAAGAAAAAAGCCTTCTGGCTCTCCTTTGCCTCGGGGTTGGCCGAACCGGTGGGAGCGCTGATCGCCTATCTGTTTCTGCTTCCCTTCTGGAGCCCGGTATTGAACGCCCTGATCCTGGCAGCTGTTTCCGGAGTGATGGTTTACATTTCGCTCGATGAGCTGCTGCCCAGCGCCGAAAAGTATGGAAAGCACCATCTCTCCATTATCGGACTGGTGGCAGGAATGGTCATTATGGCGCTCAGTCTTTACATGTTTATTTGAATCATTCATAACATACAGAACCCATAAAACAATTCATCATGGCAACAGACCTGATACAAATTGGAGAACGGATCAAAGGTTTGCGGGAAGCACTCAGTCTATCCGCCGAGGAAATGGCCCGCAAATTGGAGACAGAAACGAATGAGTACCTGCAATACGAGATGGGGACAACAGATATCTCGCTCTCCTTTCTGCAGCGCATCGAAAGAGAGTTTAACGTGGACCTCGCCACCCTGATGTTCGGTACCGAGCCGAAAATGAACGCCTACTTCATCACCCGCAAGGAGAAAGGGGTCAGTGTGGAACGGGTGTCGGCATACAAGTACCAGTCGCTCACGGCAGGCTTCACCAACAATGTAGCGGAGGTGTTTATCGTTACGGTAGAACCCAAACCAATAGAGACAGACTACTACAGGAGCATCCATGCCGGCCAGGAGTTCAACATGATCCTGGAGGGAAGCATGGCCATGACCATCAACGACAAGGAGCTGATACTAAACGAGGGGGACAGCATCTACTTCG
Organism: Proteiniphilum sp.; assembly: GCA_016839025.1. Taxonomy (GTDB): domain Bacteria; phylum Bacteroidota; class Bacteroidia; order Bacteroidales; family Dysgonomonadaceae; genus Proteiniphilum. The sequence goes on along the minus strand of JADLKK010000004.1, from coordinate 3,587 downwards.
ACTCGTCGCTGCCGCACGGCATGAAAGCGCTTAACGAGCGGTCGGTGAAATTTCTAGCCGTAATCCTCTACCCCTGAAACTGACAACTCATTGACAACAGGTTAACATGATCGAAAAATTTGTAAAACAGACACTCTTCGCATCCCACCGGGATTTCATGGAGAATTACGCAATCATTGTGCCGGAACAGTTCAACTTTGCCTACGACGTAGCTGACGAGTGGGCCCGTACCCATCCCGATAAGCGGGCACTTTGCTGGACCAACGACAAGGGGGCACACCGCGACCTCACCTTCGGGGAACTGAAAGAGCTCTCCGACCGCACCGCCTCCTGGCTCCAGTCGCTGGGCATCGGCAAGGGCGACATGGTGATGCTGATCCTGAAGCGTAACATCGAGTTCTGGCAAACCATCCTGGCGCTGCACAAGCTGGGTGCCGTGGTGATTCCCGCCACCCATCTGCTCACCGACAAGGATATCACCTACCGCAACAACGCCGCCGGCATCCGGGCGATTATCGCCACGGAGGATGAAAACCTGGTCACCCATGTGAACCTGGCGATGGAACAATCCCCCACCGTGGAACACCGTATCATGGTGGGGGAGACGATTCCCGACGGATGGCTCGATTTCCACCGGGGGGTAAACGGGGCAGCTCCCTTTGTAAAACCTGCGGTGGTAAACCGCAACGAGGATATCATGATCCTCTATTTCACCTCCGGCACCACGGGACAACCCAAGATGGTGATCCATGACTTCACCTATCCCCTCGCCCACATCACCACGGCAAGGTACTGGCACAACCTGCACGAGGGAAGCCTCCACCTCACCGTGGCCGATACCGGATGGGCCAAGGCGGTATGGGGCAAGCTCTATGGGCAGTGGATCGCCGGTGCAGCCGTCTTTGTCTACGACTTTGAAGGGCGGTTCATCCCGGAAGATATGTTGCGCATGATCTCCACCTACCGGGTGACCTCCTTCTGTGCCCCTCCCACCATCTTCCGCTTCCTGATCCGCGAGGATCTGTCGCAGTATGATCTCTCCGCACTGGAGTACTGCACCACCGCCGGTGAGGCTCTCAATCCGTCCGTATACGAAAGCTTCTACCGGCAGACTGGTATCCGGATGATGGAGGCGTTCGGACAGACCGAAACCGCCCCTACCATCATCACCTTTCCCTGGATGGAACCCAAGCCGGGATCGATGGGAGTTCCCAACCCGCTTTACAAGATGGATCTGATCACCCACGACGGTCGCCCGGCTGAGGATGGGGAGCAGGGAGAGATCGTCTTCTATACCCATGAACAGCGCCCCCTGGGGCTTTTTATGGGCTATTACCGTGATGAGGCGTTGACGCACAGCGTCTATGCCGACCACCTCTACCGCACCGGTGATATGGCCTGGCGCGATGAGGATGGCTACTACTGGTTCGTGGGTCGCACCGATGATGTAATCAAGAGCTCCGGTTACCGCATCGGTCCCTTCGAGGTGGAGAGCGCCGTAATGACCCACCCCGCGGTGGTAGAATGTGCCATTACGGGTGTACCCGATGAAATACGGGGACAGGTAATCAAGGCCACCATCGTGCTGGGAAGTGATTACCAGGATCAGGCCGGCGATGAACTGGCCCATGAGATTCAGGAGCATGTGAAGCAGGTGACGGCCCCCTATAAGTATCCCCGCATCATCGAGTTTGTCAGCGAGCTGCCGAAGACCATCAGCGGAAAGATCCGACGCGTGGAGATCCGGGAGAAAAGCAAATGAGTTTTTGGCTTTTAGCTTTTAGCTTTCAGTTGTCAGCGGAAAGCGGAAAGCGGACCCCAATGAACCGTTATGGGATTTGGGTGTTATTTCTAAAGCATCAACAGTAAGAACCAAAATAAGCATTTTAAACTGTATGAAGAAAGCATATCTGTTTCCTGGCCAGGGAGCCCAGTTCGTGGGCATGGGCAAAGATTTGTACGAGAGTTCTCACATCGCCCGGGAGCTGTTCGAGCAGGCGAATGAGATTTTGGGGTTCCGTATCACCGACCTGATGTTTGAAGGCAGTGACGAGGACCTGCGGCAGACAAAGGTGACGCAACCGGCCATCTTTCTCCATTCGGTGATCCTGGCCAAAACGCTGGGTGAGGAATTTCGTCCCGACATGACCGCCGGTCACTCGCTGGGCGAATTTTCGGCATTGGTTGCCGCAGGAGCACTTCCCTTCGAAGACGGGTTGAAATTGGTCTACAAACGGGCGCTGGCCATGCAGAAGGCCTGCGAGGCAGAACCCTCCACCATGGCAGCCGTACTGGCACTGCCGGATGAGAAAGTAGAGGAGATCTGCGCTTCCATCGATGAGGTGGTGGTCCCGGCCAACTACAACTGTCCGGGGCAGATCGTCATCTCCGGCAGCTTGAATGGTGTGGAGCTGGCCTGCGAAAAGATGAAAGAGGCAGGTGCCAAGCGGGCCCTGCTGCTGAAGGTGGGAGGAGCATTCCATTCTCCGCTGATGGAGCCGGCGCGTCTGGAGCTGCGTGAGGCGATTGAAGAGACTACCTTTTCGGTTCCTGTGTGTCCTGTCTACCAAAACGTTTCAACCATAGGAGAGAGCGACCCGGCGGTGATCAAGGCGAACCTGGTTGACCAGCTCACCTCACCTGTGAAGTGGACACAATCCGTACAAAACATGATAGCCGATGGGGCTACTGAGTTTGTGGAACTGGGTCCGGGAAATGTGTTGCAGGGACTGATCTCCAAGATCAACAAGGAGGTTTCCGTATCAGGCAGGCAATAATCATTCAACGGCCGGAATTCGGGAATTAAGTTTTCTTAGTTCCCAATTCTTGGCAGGAACAAAATATGGCAATATATTTGCCTGAACCATTAATGAAGAGAGATATGCAAAAAATGACCCTACTCGTCACCCTGTTCCTGTTGACCATTCTGCAGGGGTATGCACAAGACGAAGAATTCTTCCAGGCACCCGATTACCGGCAGATTGAACGGAACGTGAGAGAACCTGCATCCTCCTACCACTACCCGAAACTGCTGGAAAAGTATCTGAACAGCGATGCGGCCATGACAGCCGAGGAGGGAAGACACCTCTACTTCGGCTATGTCTTCCAGTCCAACTACATACCCGCCGATACCTCTCGCTACAACAAGCTATTGGCCGATGTGCTGATCAAAAGCACACTCCTGACTGACGACTACGACCGTATCCTCCAATACAGCGAAGCCCTTCTTCAGGAGGATCCCTTCAACCTGCGGGCGCTAAACGCCCGGATGCTGGTCTACGCACAACAGAATGACGCAGCGTCCTACAAAGCGGTAGCCCGCAAGCGGCGGATTGTGCAGGATGCCATTGTGGGCACGGGTGACGGCATGTCGGAAAAGACCGCTTTCTATGTGATCAAGGTAGCGCACGAGTACGATATCCTCCCCTTTCTGGGGTTCTCGTTCGGTGGTGAGGACCGGATCCTGAAAAACAACCGGATCAACTACCTGTCACTCGGGCAGAACCGTTTTGGTGTGGAACGGATCTATTTCAACATCAAACCGGTGATTGAACATGTAAGTGCACGTGGGGGTGGAAAACTGTAAA
>JADLKK010000075.1 GCA_016839025.1 Proteiniphilum sp. | reverse complement strand
GATGCTGAACATCGATTGCCGGCGCTTTCTGTCTGAGCATGCTGGACACTTTGTGGAGAAGTATCTCCATACGCAAACTGAGTCCAACAGGAAAGATGCGATCTATTTTGTTGAAAAACTGAAAGAGTCACCACAAAAAGATGAATTGAAACTGAAAATCCCCGGTTACAAAAAATAAACTGAAGATGATGCCCTGGTACGAAAAATATCTCTCCCTCTTTGAAAAACCTTTTTCTGATGCTCCTGTAGCGGTGATTGAAGAGGTGAAGGGGAAACTGCAAACGATGCAGAGTGAGAATCCCATCGCCTCGGTGGTGGTGGTCGCCCATAACGAGGAGACGAGACTTCTGAGCTGTCTTTGGTCGCTTAGCGACAATCTGTGTTGCTACCCGGTGGAGATCATTGGCGTGAACAATAACTCATCCGACCGCACCGGAAAGGTCTTTGATGCATCCGGTATCCCATATTTTTTTGAGGAGCAGAAGAGCTGTGGGTATGCACGTCGTTGCGGTCTCAACAATGCAAAAGGGAGATACTACATCTGTATCGATTCCGATACCATGTATCCACCACGCTACATCGAAACAGTGATCCGGGAACTGGAGAGACCGGGAGTTGTAGCGGTGTCTTCCCTTTGGAGTTTCATCCCGGACAATGATCATCCGAAATGGGGGCTGAGAATCTACGAGATGGTGAGGGATCTCTATATCCGTGCCCTTTTTATCAAACGTCCCGAAAGGGGAGTGAGAGGCATGGTATTTGCTTATGAAACCGAATATGGCAGAAGGGTGGGTTATCGTGTAGAACTGAAAAGGGGTGAAGATGGGTCGATGGCCCTAGGCTTGAAAAAATATGGAAAGATAAAGCTGATCACCGCCCGTAAGGCGCGTGCCGTGACTGCCAGCAATACCCTCAACGCGGACGGATCGTTGTTCAATAGTTTCAAAGTAAGGGTTTTGAAGGGATTAAAGAACATCAACTTCTTTTTCACCCGCCAGCATAATCCTCCGAAAGATGAGGAGTCGAACCTGATTAAAGAATGATCACTATGATAGAACCCACCGAAATTGACAACTCCGATTTCCTGCGTGCCCTCCTCGAGGGAAATCGGGGTGAGTGCTCGAGAATCCTACATGCGCATTTGCATCATCAGACAACGGTGCATGATCTGTATGAAAAGGTGATCCGGAAAATTGATGAAAATATCCCGAATTTACCTATCTTAGTAGGGGGACAGACATTCCGGAGAGGAGGACAGGAGGTGATTGCCAGATATCCCAATGTGAAATATCTGCCCGACCTGAACAGTGTGGATGCATACATCAAAGATTTTCAACTGAATGGATAAGATAAAACTATTGAAAAGTGCGAAACGGTTGCACAACTGGACGCTTCCCAAAGCCTGCATTGATGATGAAAATTGAAAATGACCCTTCCCCTTTGCTCGACTGGTATATAGAGATCGGTGATGCACTGCTGAAAAGCAAATCTTTTCACATCGCCCTCTTTTCGACTGAAAAGAGACTGATATACAGCAATGAGGCGTTTAACTCGCTGGTGAAGGATGATCCCTGCCGCTCCTTCCTGAACCCCTCTTTCGATGATCTGCTGTCGTTGCAGAGTTCCACCAGCCTGGTGTTCAATGGTTATCTCTCCTTCGGAGACTATCAGTCGGAGAATAACTCCATTGTAGCACAGGTCTTCAAAAAACAGAACAAGCTGCTGGTCATCGGGGGAGTCGATACCGGACAACTGTTGGCACAAAACAGCGCCATGCACCAGCTCAACAGGGAGGTGATCGATCTGCAACGTGATCTGATCAGGAAGACACATACGCTGGAGAATACCCTTTCCCGGTTGCGGGAAGCCAACGAGGAGCTGACTCGATTGAATGCGGACAAGAATCGGTTTATCCAGATTCTCGGACACGATCTGCGAAGTCCCTTTACCACCTTGCTCGGCTTTTCCGATCTCTTGCTGGAGAATATTCACTTCTACGACCTTGACAGGATCGAAAGCCTGATCCAGATCATTCACAAGACTTCTCACCAAATCTTCAATCTCCTGGAAGAGCTGTTGCTTTGGTCCAAGGCCCATACCGACAGAATACCCTTTGAGCCTCGTCTAATCGGGTTCCAGAAAGTTTGCCAACAAGTTGTTGAGAGCTCGAAGAGCCATGCAGAAATGAAAAACATCACAATCATTGTCTCAGAGGATGTTGATGCCACACTCTATGCAGATGAACTGATGCTCAGGACCATCTTGCGCAACCTCATCTCCAATGCCATTAAGTTCACGCACCGGAATGGTGAGATCAATATCCGGACAGACAGGGAAGAGTCATTTGCAATCGTTACTGTGACCGACAGCGGGGTGGGAGTTGCACATGAGCACATTGATAAGTTATGGGATATCACGCAAATCTATACCACGGAAGGAACGGCCAGCGAAAAAGGAACCGGTCTCGGCCTGTTGCTCTGCAAAGAGTTCGTGGAAAAACATGGCGGTTGGATATGGGTAGATAGTGAGCCGGGGAAAGGAAGCAGCTTTCGGTTTGCGCTGCCTCTGCAGCATGTGGCCGCGCATCAAACGGTTTGTCTAGATAAGGAGATAAGAGATTGAAGATGGTGGTTGCCTCTTTTTTTTGGGTTGCTCTTTTCCTGGTGTTTTATACCTACATCGGGTATGGAGCATTGCTTTGGTTGTTGGTCAGAATAAAGGAGCATTTTCGACCACGCAAGCTGCTTGTTTTATCCGGTGAACTACCGGAGGTGACCCTCTTCATCACTGCCTACAACGAAGAGGAGATGGTGGAGGAGAAGATGGCCAACTGCCGTGAGATCGATTATCCAAGGGAGAAACTGAAGATTATATGGGTGACTGACGGATCCTCGGATAACACCAACGAAAAACTGGAAAGATTCCCGGAAGTGACAGTTGCCTTTCGTCCCGCCAGGAGAGGAAAAACTGCCGCGATCAACAGGGGGATGGCTTTCGTGGAGACCCCCATCGTAGTCTTTACCGATGCCAATACGCTGATTAGCCCCGGGTCTCTGAAGGAGATCGTGAGCGCATTTACAGATCCCCGTGCAGGATGTGTGGCGGGTGAAAAACGGATCGCCGTGAAGAAAAAGGATACCGCCTCATCGGGCGGCGAAGGTGCATACTGGAAGTATGAATCTATCCTAAAAGAGCTCGACTCCCGGCTTTACTCGGCAGTGGGAGCCGCCGGGGAGCTCTTCGCCATTCGTACCCATCTTTTCAGAGAGCTGCCGGAAGATACCCTGTTGGATGATTTTGTGATGTCATTGCAGATCGCACGGGAGGGATATCGTATCGCCTACTGCAAGGATGCCTACGCGAGGGAACTGGCATCTCTCAACATGCAGGAGGAGGAGAAAAGAAAGGTTCGGATTGCGGCAGGAGGACTGCAAGCGGTATGGCGGCTTCGCCCGCTGCTCAATCCCCTCCGATACGGATGGTTGAGCTTCCAGTATCTGTCGCACCGGGTGTTGCGCTGGACCGTCACGCCGGTTGCGCTCTTCCTGCTACTGCCACTGAACACTGCATTGATTCTCCTGCGAGCCGAACCGGTATGGTTGTTTCAGCTCTTAGGTGTATTGCAGGCGCTCTTTTATCTCTCTGCGCTGGCGGGGTACCATCTCGCACACCACGCCATCAAGCAAAAATTATTGTTTCTCCCATACTACTTTCTTTTTATGAATCTCAACGTTTTGAAAGGTATGGCCTATCTGAGAAAATTCAAGGGTTATGGCACCTGGGAAAAAGCCAAAAGATCCAAATAACTTGTTTCAAGATGAGAATGAAAGGTCTATTGCATGAGGAGAGCCAGGCGGTGCGGTTATTGGGAATGATGACCGATACGTTGCTGCTGGTGAGGAATGACGGTACCTGCGTCGATATGATTGTCAAAACCGAGAACAACCCCTACGTCAATGAAGAGGGTACGCTGCTGGGAAAGAACATCTTCGATTATTTTCCCACAGAGACAGTGAGAGAGTTGAAACCGCTTATTGAGCATGTTGCCCGTACCGGTGAAAAATCCAATGCCAACTACGACTTGCCTGCTCCTGAGAAAATGTTCTATTTCAAATGTATCATCCAGAAGTATGATGAGGAGCATGTGCTCCTGCAATATCGCGACATCACGCAGCGCAGTAAGATGAAGCTGCGATTGCAGATCGCCAACGAACGGTTGCAGGAGACCGGAAAGGCCGCGAGGATCGGCTATTGGAGCTTCAATACTTCCACCCGGTTGTTCCGTTATTCCGGCTATGTGGGGATCTCTCTTCAAACCGATGAAGAGGTGGTTATGCCTTTTTCTGACTATCTGAAGCATGTCTACCCTGAGGACAGGGGCCTCATAGAGAGAAATCTAGACGATCCCGATAATCAGCAGGAAACTTATGATTACAGGGTTGTGGAAGACAAGATTTACTATGTGAGGTCAAAGATTGTCGGCAGCTATTATGACCGCAACGGCGATCTGATTGTGTCAGGATATACCCAGAATATTGATGATATCGTATCCAACTGGGATCGGTTGAAAATGATCACGATGGCTGTCAATAACACCAACGAAAGCATTTTCGCCGCCAGGATGGATGGACGGCTGGTTTTTGCCAACCGGCTCTGCCGCCTGATGAACCATATTCCGGAGGATGCCGATATCGGTAGGTTGAAAGCATATGAGGTATTGGGTAATTTCAGTGATGCACAGAACTGGAATTTGTTTCTGGAAGCGCTGAAGGCGAATGATAACTCACTGACATTTATCTGCAATCATCCCTATCCGGAATTCAACGTGATCAGTACCGAATGCTCCGCCTTTGTCATCCGAAACGATTATGGAGAGGAGATCATCTGGAACCTCGGGCGGGATATCTCGGAACATGTGCGTTACGAGAAAAAGCTGAAAGAGGCAAAAGAGAAAGCAGAGGAATCGGATCGTCTGAAATCGGCTTTTCTCTCCAACATGAGCCATGAAATCAGGACTCCTCTCAATGCGATTGTAGGTTTTTCTGCAATCATGGCAGAAATCGAAGAGCGAGAGGAGCGATTAAAGTTTCACAACATCATTGAAGCGAACAACAAGCGTTTGCTATTGCTGATCAACGAAGTGCTCGATCTTTCCAGAATTGAATCGGGTACGCTGGTCTTCAATTTTTCAGCGGTCAGCATGAATGATCTGTGTCGGGAAATCTGCAGTACCTATCAGCTCCATGCCGGAAAAGCCAGACTGCTTATGGAATTACCCGAAGAGGACACCTTCATTCGCAGCGATCGGAATCGTCTTACGCAGGTCTTGTCGAACCTGATCGACAATGCCCTGAAATTCACTTCCAAGGGAACCATCACTGTAGGTTACAGGCTTCTTCCCGAGTGGGTTGAACTATACGTGGAGGATACCGGTATCGGTATCCCCGCAGATAAATTGGAGAAAATATTTGAACGATTCGAGAAGGTTGATAATTTCGCGCAGGGTACCGGTCTTGGTCTGCCAATTTGCAAAACCATTCTGGAGCGCCTGGGCGGTAATATATCGGTGACCTCTCAATTGGGAGTTGGTTCGCGGTTTACTTGTTCGATACCCTTGGTGATGGCTGAGGTTGAGGAGAATCTTTTCGAGGAACAATCGCACACTGCCCTGTTGTCCCGTTCCAGTCAAAAACGGTCTACAATTCTGGTGGTGGAGGATATTGAGGATAACTACGAATTGATACAGGCGATGATCGGCAGCGATTATCACCTGATACATGCCAAAGATGGCAGGAAGGCGGTCAGCCTGTTTGAATCACATCATCCCGACCTGATCCTCATGGATATCAAGTTGCCGGAGATGAATGGTTTGGAGGCAATTCGGGCCATACGGCGGAAATCTCCCTTTTATCCTCCGATCATCGCAGTGAGTGCCTATGCCTTTGACCAGGATAGAAAAGAGTTGATGGAACAGGGCTGCAAGGAGTGTATGGCGAAACCGCTCAATAAAGAGCTGTTGCTCGCCACCATTCGGAAATATCTCGAATGAGTGATTTGCACAAGCAGAAGATCAGCGTGTTAGTTCCGGTCTGTACTGCTCTTTTTTATGGCAGGGAGTGCAAATCCAAAAGTTGAACCCTCCTTTTCTTTCGAATGGAAAAATAGTCGACCGTTGTTCAGTTCCAGGAAATTGTTTATAAGCAACAAGCCAAGACCCGATCCGGGCTCATTTTCGGTGCCATAGGTGGAGTGCTGGGTGCCCAGATCCAGAAGCTTGCGCTGATCCTCTTCACTGATCCCGCAACCCCGGTCAATCACTTTGTAAATCACCTCATCATTTTCTCTTTCCAGAACAACATCGATCTCGCTTGCACGGTAGCTGTATTTGATGGCATTGCTGATCAGGTTCCGCATGACTGTTTTGATCATATCGATGTCCACCTCCACTTCGGTCTCCTCTTTTGAAGAGGATTCAAACCGGATACTGATGTTTTTGCTGGCTGCCAGGATGGAGGCCGTCTCTACCTCAGCTGTAGTCAGCTCGGCAAGACAAAATGGCTGCATGAACGGTTTCAGCTTCCCCAGCTGGCTTTTGGTCCACTTCAACAGGTTGTCGAGTAACCTGAACAGCTGCTCGGAGATTTCGTTGGCATGCTGTATCGACTCAAGAATTTCCGGGCTGTAACTTTTCTCCTCTTTCATCTGGATGTTCAGCACATTGAGAATCATCTTCATGGTCGACATCGGCATCCGCAGATCGTGTGCGATTACCGAGTACAACGCATCCCTTCCGGCAATGGTATGTTCCAATTCTGTTTTCTGCAGTTGAATGGTGCGTTTGGCTTCCAGTAATGTTAACTGATGACGGACACGTGCCAGCAACTCCTCCTTGTTGAATGGCTTGGTGATGTAGTCATCCGCTCCCATCTGGAACCCTTTTACGATGTCGCTTGATGAGTTGAGTGCAGTCAGGAATATGATTGGAATCTTCTGGTGTTCAGGATGAGCCTTTAACTGTTTTGCCAACGCAAATCCATCGGTGCCAGGCATCAGCACATCCAGCAGGATCAGATCCGGATGCTCTTCTGCAACCAGAGCAACGGCTTCTTCGGCGCTCTGTGCTGTAAAGACCGTTAATCCCGATTGTTCCAGCATCATCTGCAGCAACAATGTGTTGGTTGGAATATCGTCTACAACCAGTATTTTGTATGTTGAAAAATCAATATTCATCTTCTCTCTGCCGATTGCTTTGAATGGTAATTACTAGCTACGATAGGAACGGTTCGATTTTATGTGGATTCAGATCATCCTAAATGATTCAGAATCTGATCTATGCGCATCTCCCTGCTTCTCCCCTTAATGATAAGTTCTTGATAACTTGGAAAACAATGTAAATGTCGTGGGGATGATAAAATCATCCACAAAATTAAACATTTTTACCATCTTGTTTGTTCTTTCATTTGACCAATATTCCCGTAGGGTGTGCATTTTTTTGTTTTTTTAGGAATGTGACCCCGCCGGGAAGCATTTTGTATAATTGGAATCGGAACAATATCCTGACTCCAACCCAAATGTCAGGCTCATGACGAGCCATCACTGGACAGTGCAATGTGGGAAAGGAGGCCGGTTTATACAGTATTTCTCAAGTCAAATTAACTGATAGTGGGGAAGCTTGTCCTTTGTAAGTTTCTGGAAGTTGTTTTGGGCCTGTTGAGCCTGATACCTGCTTTGATGGCAGTCGTCGGTTGTTACGTTTCCTACCTTCATCCTACCCGATATCCTGTGGTTCATTGGCTGGGAGTGTTGTTGCCGCTGATGCTCCTGTTCAATGGCCTGATCATGCTTTTCTGGATCTGGAAAAAAAGTATCTGGATGGTTGTGCCGATTGCAGCATTGCTGCTCAATGTTCCCTATCTTTCTTCAGTTTTTCACTGGCCGATAAGGAAGCCCGCACTACCAGAGAGAGGAGTTACGGTAGCAACTTATAATATTCACAACGAGATTGGTGAAAACAGATTTTTGAATGGAAAACAATTTGCGCTCTTTCTGGCTGAGGAAGCTATTGATATGCTCTCTCTGCAGGAGTTTCCCGACGAGGGTGTTGAACGGGAAGAGCTAATAGCAGAGATTACCCGGATCCTGCCTTATTATCGGATTTTTTCACCGCGACCAGAGGCGATGACTCTGGCCTTCTTCAGCCGATTTCCCATACTGGATATGGAACCGGTGGTTTTCGCAGGGGAGACGGATAACGCCTCCATGTGGGTGGATCTGGATCTGGAAGGAGAGAGGATACGGGTATTCAACAACCACTTGCAAACCACCAATCTGAACCAGTACCGAGTCCGCTTTTCGCTGAATATCAGCGAGCTGCTTTCCCAGGTCAATCGTCTGAAAAATGTGGTAGAGGAAAATGGCAGCATTCGGACACGGCAGGCTGATGTCATCAGAAAACTACTGGATGAAAGCCCCTATCCGTTGGTAGTCTGTGGTGATTTCAATGCAACCCCTTCCTCTTATACCTACAGAACCATTAAGGGACGATTGAGAGACAGTTTTCGGGATGCGGGCAAAGGTTATGGCTACAGCTACCGCTACCTGAAGAAGTTGTACCGGATCGATTACATCTTTTACTCACCCGAAAACTTCAGGGCCATACGTTATTATTCGCCAGAGCTGGAGTACAGTGACCACAAACCGGTGGTGGTGACGTTCGACCTTGCCCTGCATGATTAACAGGAAATGTCAACCTTTGCTTCGATCGGGTTGTGCTGCAACTTGCCTCTGAAGAAACCAATCATTCGGGTCAGCCCCTCGTCGAGGCTGATCTTGGGTTTCCAGTCCAACATCTCATGCGCAAGGGTGATATCGGGTTGACGCTGTTTCGGATCGTCCACCGGCAGCGGTTTGTAAACAAGCTTTGAAGAAGATCCGGAGAGCACCACGATGCGCTCTGCAAGCTCCTTAATGGTGAATTCCCTCGGATTGCCGATGTTGACCGGCCCGGTGAAACGTTCATCGGTATGCATCATCTTGAGTAGCCCCTCTATCAGATCATCGATATATTGGAAGCTTCGGGTCTGGCTGCCGTCACCGTAGATGGTGATGTCCTGGTGCTGTAGGGCTTGGAGAATAAAATTGGAGATCACGCGCCCGTCATCGGGCAGCATGCCGGGACCATAGGTGTTGAAGATGCGCACAATCTTGATGCGTACATTCTCCTGACGGTGGTAATCCATGAAGAGGGTCTCGGCACAGCGCTTACCCTCGTCGTAACAGGAGCGTGGACCGATGGTGTTCACATTTCCCCAATACTGTTCCGGTTGCGGGTGAACCAGCGGATCACCATATATTTCACTTGTCGAGGCCAGCAGGATTTTGGCTCCATGCTTTTTGGCTATCCCCAACACATTGTAGGACCCCAGCACCGAGATCTTCATGGTTTTGATCGGATCGCGCTGGTAGTGGATCGGCGATGCCGGACAGGCCAGGTGGTATATCTCATCCACCGGGTCGATAAAGAAGTAGGGGTGCATGACATCATGTTCCACCATCTCAAAATGTTTGTTTTCAATCAGATGGTGTATGTTTTCCTTGCGTCCCGTTAGAAAATTGTCGAGACATGTGACCTTGTTCCCCTCCCTGATGAGCTTTTCACACAAATGTGACCCAATAAAACCCGCACCTCCGGTTACCAAAATCCGTTTCATATATTCGTTATTTATGGATGGTTTGCAAAGCTAAACAAATATTCAAATATTTATCTTGTATCTCAACCGATTCTATTTGTCTGGATGAGGAATTTTCAGCTTTTTTGTTTTGATTCTCCTTTTTCTGCTACGATGACACATGTGGATGGAGACCATGTTGTTTTTCCACAAAGGTATGTTATTCTTTATGTCGTGCAAAAAAGCACCAGGTAAAAAACAGAACAGGGTGAGATTACACGCTTCATACAGCCACCTGGTGAGTGTGTCTCATCATACTACAAGGAAATAAATTGGGCAACAACTACGTGGTAACAGTTGGGATATTTCAAATGATTTCTCAAAAAAAGAAAATCATTATGGAAGTAAAAATAAAAAAATCACGATAAAAAGTAAATTAAAATGTTTTTAATAAAACAAAATGATTATATTTGCAGCGTTAATATTGCATTATGTCTAACTAAATTGTTTTTAGGTTATGAGAATGAAAGTCATTGTTGCAGTCACGTTGCTTTGTGCAACCTGGAGCCTCCCGGCGCAGGAGGCGGAATCGAAATGGACGGTCGGGGCTGATCTGGTCAGTTCGTACGTCTGGAGGGGGCTCTACTTGTCAAATGCGGCAGTACAGCCCTCACTTGTTTTTGAATCGGGCGGTTTTTCTGCTGGTGCCTGGGGCTCCGCCTCTTTCAACGGTGTGCTGGAGGCTGATCTTTTCCTGGGTTATACCTTCGACTTCGGGTTATCATTGGGGGTGACCGACTACTATTTTCCCTCCCTTGAAGGTGGAAATGAGTATTTTGATACCAGCACCGAAAGTGGGTCTCATATCTTCGAGCTCAATGGGGGCTACGAGATAGGGGGACTGAGTCTCTCCGCCAATTATGTGCTGAATGAGGCAGGTGGTGCCGGTTCAGCAGGCGGAGACAAGTACTTTGGAGTGACCTATGCTATTGGGAATATTGGCCTCTTCGTGGG
>JADLKK010000074.1 GCA_016839025.1 Proteiniphilum sp. | reverse complement strand
CGACAACCAGAAGGGCCTGGGCTTATCGATCGTGAAGATCATCACCGATTTCCATGAGGCCGACATCCACATCTCCAACAGACCGGAAGGGGGCGCCCGGGTTGAATTGCGATTTTCAAAAAAAGGAGACACCGGCCCTGTGAGTTGAAACAACCATAAAAACCGGGTGACCTCACTTTTCTGACCGGCTTTACCTCGACCGGATCTCGCGACGCATGAAGGCCAGGTAGGAGAGGATGAAACAGATCAGCGTGAGGGCGATCAGCCCGGTAAGCTGCGGCCATACCAGCAGCAAACTCTGTCCCAGCGGCAGGGAACCGGGAATAGCGCCCTCCATCTGCTCCATGGTGAGCGGCCCCAGGCTACGCACCGAGGGCATCAACAACGTGGAAGTGGCCTGGCTGAACAGCTCGTTGGGCATCACCTGCATCAGCAGGAAGCGAAACCGCTCGAAGAGGTAGACCGACCGTCCCGTGGCGTAGGGCGAGGGTGCTGCCGCCTTGATCAGCACGTTGGCGATCAGCGGGTAGAAGACCGTGAAGAAGAGCCAGACGGCAATGCCAGAGAGTGCCGAGGTGGCGGGCTGCCGGAAACGCACCGAGAAGTAGAGCGAAAGGTTGAGCCACAGCGCCACATAGACGATGCTCAGCAGCGTGAAGGAGAGGATCCGCACAAACTCGGCCGGCGTGGGGGGGATGCCCAGTGCCACCAATCCGGCACCGATCACCAGAAGGCTGAGCAGAAAGAAGAGCAAGGCGATCACCAACAGCGCCGCGGCAAACTTGGCATTGATCACGTAGTCTCGCGGGATGGGCTGCGCCAGTAGTCGACTCAGCGTACCTCTGTTCTGTTCGGTATTGATCGCGTCGAACCCGAGGCTGATGCCCAGCAGAGGACCCAGGAAGCCGATGAAGACGAAGTAGGGAGGCAAGCTCCCGTCCGAAAGGGTAAAGAGCTTCAGGAAGAAGAACTCCTCTTCACTACTGCCGGGGTTCACCGCATCACCAATACCACTGAGGGCGGTGTAGAGCGATCCCACGCAGGTGAGCAGGATGATCGCCATCAGGATCACCACCCGCCAGCTGCGGAAATGGTCGCTCATCTCTTTCAGCACCATGGCCCGAAAGACACCCGCTGCGGCTCCCGAGGAGCGGAAGGTGGTGAACTCGCGCTTCAGCGTGGAGATAAGCCGCCGCCACATCTCCTCCCAGTAAGCGGCTGAAAAATATCTATTGTGTTGCAGTGTGATTTTCATTGACGGTTCCTCCTTCAAAATAATGATGATAAATATCTTCCAGACCATACTCCCTGCCTTCATCCAGACCGCTTCCGGGAAAGAGCTGACTGGCGAGCGAAGCGATGTCGCCCTGCGCCAGGAGATGACCCTTCACAAAAATCCCCACACGATCACATACCTGCTGTACCTGGTGCAAATGGTGCGAGGAAAAGAGTACCGTGATACCCTCCTCGCGGCTCAGGGTGACGATCAGACGCAGGAAATCGCGGATGCCGGAGGGATCGATGCCGAGCGTCGGCTCATCGAGGATAATCACCTCCGGATTGCGTAGCAACACGTCCGCAAGGCCCAACCGCTGCCGCATGCCGCGCGAGTACTTACCCGCCTTCTTGGTGGTTTGTTCTGCCAGTCCCACTCGTCCCATCAGACGCAGGGCATGACTGCGGGCCTCCCGTTCAGAGAGGCCGTTGAGGCGGGCGGTGTAGATCAGGTTATCCAACCCACTCAGATCGTCGTAGAATCCCACATCCTCAGGCAGGTAGCCTACATGCCGCTTCACCCCGATGGGCTGTCGCACCGGATCGAGACCGCAGACACGGACGCTGCCACCACTGGGCTCTGTCATCCCCATCAACATCAGAATGGTGGTCGACTTGCCGGCGCCGTTGGGACCCAGCAGGCCAAAGACCTCACCCCGCCCGACCTCCAGTGTGAGATCGTCAACCGCGGTGAAATCGCCATATCTCTTCGTGAGATTTCTGGTTACGATGGTCGCTTCCCCCATGGCCTACCTCCTCCCATATTTGCGGAAAAGGTAAACGACCGTACCAATAGCACCCAGGATGATCAGGATGCCCAGCCAGCCCCAAAGCAAGGGTGTCTTTACCGACATGCGGAACGAGGCGGTGGAGGTGACTTCCGGCGTTTGTGCCGTAAGATTGAGCACATAGTCGCCCGGGATCGACTTGTCGTAGGCACGCACACGCGCCCGTACCTGCGCACTCTCACCCGCAGCGATCAGAGGGATGGTGTCGGGCGTGAAGGTCACCTCCCACCCCTGCGGTTTGCCAGCGCTCATCCGCACGCTGGTCAGGTCGGTGGAGCCGCTGTTGCGCACCACCAATTCGATGTTCCTGCGACGGCCGGCAGTAATCTTCTCACTGAGACGACCATCAGGCGTGGTGAGCTCAATACCGTAGCTACCGGAAATATCCGCTTCCAGCTCAAGTCGAGCTGTACTGCTACCGGTGCTGGCCACCACCGGGATACTATACTTGCCCGCTTTCACATTGTAGGGTGCCTTCACCTCCACCTGGATATCCTTGCTCTGACCCGGCTCTATCTCCACCGAGGTGGCTTGCTGGTAGTTGGGCTTGAAAACCACCGTCCATCCACGCGGAGCGTGTGAGCTGAGGGCGTAGAGCTGCTTCTCTCCGGTCTGGTTCTCCAACTTGGTTCGAAAGTTGAAATCGGAGGTGGCATGTCCCTGCATGTTGGCCTGGTCGGCAGTAAAGACGGTCTTCACCGTGCCCTGCTCCGACACCTCCACGGTGAGCGGCAGCACGCTGTGACCGCGGGCGGTGACACGGAAGGTATAGACTCCCTTCTCAATATCGAAGGGGAGCTCCACTTTCAGGTTAAGGCTCTTTTTCTCGCGGGGCAGCACCGAGATGGCCTGTGCGTTCCAGCCACCGGAACGGAGTGTCTGCTTCCATTCATCGGGGAGGCCATCCACGGCCACCTCAGCGGTAGCGATGGCGCCGCCATTGTTGATCAGATCGATGGTGTAGTCGATGGTCTCACCCGGTGGTACGGTGATACGGGGGTAGGGTGTGTAGAGGCGCAGCGACTGCGCGGTGACAGCCAGGCTGCTGGAAACGATAATCAGTAAAAGTGGCAGAAAAAAACGGGTCAAAATCTGCGTACGATTCAACATAAATGATCCTCCTTTCGTTGTAAAATTTTTGATTGAAAAGTATAACTGTTTTTGAATCTTCTTTCTCTTTTTAACTTCTGTCGGTCATTTTTCGCAATATGAGTCTTCAGGTTTTCATTCGTCACACGATATGCCGGCAGGAGCCGGCATCGGTTGGAAGGAGTCAGTTTCTCCTGGCTGCAAAATTAAAAAAAATGGGATTCTACAAAAAACGTTTTAAAAAAATTTAACCGGGACAAAGAGGCTCATCGCATCCTGTCCCGGTTATTTTCGTCGACTGCTATCATGTCAGCCGGACATCACCACTCCAGATTCTCCAGCAGCCTGTCGGAATGCAGCAGCGTGTCGATGTACTGTGCCCGCTTGTAGACAAGCAGGGCATTGTCCTTGTTGAGCACGCTGTCGGAGAGCTTTCCCCTGAACTGGTCAATGGTGTCATACTGTTTCTTCTCCATCCACTCAGCGATCTCTCGATTGATCTTGCCGATCTGCTCCACACCGTTGCGGTAGACGGCACTCACCACCTGCACGCTGGAGGCGCCACTCAGCAATAGCTTCACCGCATCTTCGCCGGTGTAGATGCCGCGACTGCTGCACACATCGGCCTTGATGCGCCCGTAGAGCATGCCGGCATAGCGGAGCGATTTCTTGTATTCCCCTCTGTGGGTGAGGTTGAAGGCACGGCGGTGCTCCTCCCGGCGGATGTCCACATCGGGCTGGAAGAAAGCGTTGAACAGAACCACTCCTTTCACCTCCGCCTCATCGAGACGCTTTGCGAAGTGGAGAATATTGGTGTAGTCCGAACTCAGCTTTACGCTCACTGGGATGGAAAGCTGCCGGCGGATGGCTTCCACCAGGCTGATCTGCTGCTGCTCGATGGCTGTTGCGTCGAGGTCGAACCGCACAGGGATCTGGTAAAGGTTAAGCTCGATGCCGTCCACCCCTGTCTCCTCGATCAGTTTCGCATAATGGAGCCAGGTAGACTCGTTAACACAGTTGAGGCTGGCGATCACCGGCACGGAGAGCTTCTCTTTGGCACGCCGTAGCTTCTCCAGGTAGTACTCCACTTCAGAGTGTTCCACGCTGGGGTGATGTGTCACCGACTCGGCGTGTATCTCATCATACTGGCCGATCTTCTCGTCCAGGTGAAAGCTCTCCATCTGGATCTGCTCCTCAAAAAGGGTTTTAAACACTACGGCGCCCACGCCCTCTTCCTCTGCCTTCAGTAGCTTATCGCTATCGGTGGATAACTCCGATGCACCGAGAATGACCGGACTATTGAGCCGGATACCCATATAGGTTGTCCCAATGTTCTTCATAACTATTCTGATGTGATGATTCGTTGATTCGATGATGTGCTGATTTGAAACAGCTGCATCGGGTATAGGTAATAACACTCCTACAAACGGAATAGTTTACTGCCGGAGGGTTTAATTCCGGATCTCCTCGAAGACCGTCTTTACCTGTTTGTTGCCCAGACGGTTCCTGAGCCACTCCTCAATGCGCTCTTTATCGGAATTGCGCAGCCCGTTACGGGGTAAGGTGAAGAGCACCAGGGGCACCATGCCGGAACGCTGTGTAGAGTCGTTCACAGTAGAGAAGAGATAGGTTTCGGCGTAAGAGCACCCTTCAATCTGCGGAAAGAGCGGTTTGATCTCACCCAGGATCCTCTCCCCGAAGAGAGAGATGTTGCGGATGCT
The DNA here is from genome assembly GCA_016839025.1 of Proteiniphilum sp. Taxonomy (GTDB): domain Bacteria; phylum Bacteroidota; class Bacteroidia; order Bacteroidales; family Dysgonomonadaceae; genus Proteiniphilum. The sequence continues at coordinate 5,904 of JADLKK010000074.1, read as the reverse complement.
ATCCACCCTCGCTTCACTCTGAAGAAGGGAAAAGTTTGTGGCAGCCAACTGTACGGACAAACGCTCAGATTCCGACTGATATTTCCGTACGTTCTCTTGCACCTTGCTGGCATCATAGCCCTGACGGATTATCAGTCGTGACGTATCGAGCCGGTTCTCCAACGCCTTCTCCCTGATGAGCATCTCTATCGAGTCGTTCAGACCGTAACCGGAGTAAAGCAGCTCAACCGTGCGGGTTGCCGGGTAGACCTGTCTACTCTGAAGGTAATTGCCACCCAGCAGGGTCACCTCTCCAATAAAGTTGTCTGCCCGTTGTGCAAACTCCTCGTTCTTCACCAGATTGACACCGAAGATAATGCTGGGCACCAGCGTGAAGATGATTACGGCGGAAGTAACACGGTTCACATGTCTCTTCCTGGCAGGATCGACGATGGAGCGGATGGGGAATTTGAGGAACTGACAGACGATCAGCGCAGCAAAGGCAATAAAAACAGTGTTGATGGTAAAAAGATAGAGCGCTCCGAAGAAGAAATCGAACTGCAGGGTAGCCAGCCCGTAACCTGCTGTACAGATGGGCGGCATGAGTGCCGTGGCGATCGCCACGCCGGGAATCACATTACCCTTCAAGCGGCTGCTCATGGCCACGATACCGGCCAATCCCCCGAAGAGGGCGATGATCACATCGTAGATGGTGGGAGTGGTACGCGCCAACAGCTCCGAGTGAGCCTCGTTGAGGGGGGTAAGCAGGAAGTAAAGCGCCGAGGTGAGGAGGCTCACACCCACCGCGAAGCTGAAGTTCTTTAGGGAACGACGCAGCATCTGGAAGTCATAGGTTGCAAGGCTGTACCCCATTCCATTGATGGGACCCATCAGCGGGGAGATAAGCATGGCACCTATGATTACCGCCGTGGAGTTCATATTGAGTCCAACAGAGGCTACAACAATGGCAAACATCAGCACCCAGAGATTGGTGCCCCTAAAGACAATCCCGCTCTCGATGTTCTCATGAATGGTGTCGTAACCCTCCATTTCGCTGCGCAGATCGAACCACTCCAGCAACTTATCTACCCTTTTCTCCATATAGATCCATCTTTCCGCAAATCTACGAAAAAAAAACGTCCCCGCACACGGGCGGGGAACAATTTATATGGATAGAGAGGGAATGGGCAAAGAGTGTCAGAGGATACCCACTTTCCTGAAAATGGCGGTGATGCGTTCGATGGAGCGATCAATCTGCTCGAAGGTATGGGTGGCCATCAGTGAATAGCGGATCAACGTATCATTGGAGGCTACTGCGGGGGGCACAACCGGGTTAACGAAAATCCCCTCCTCAAAAAGCAACTTGGTGACCAGGAAGGTCTTGTCATTGTCCCGTACATATAGCGGCAGGATAGGCGTTGCGGTGGGACCGAGCTCAAACCCTCTTTCGCGAAACTGTTTGATGGCATAGTCGGTCAGCTCCCAGAGCCGTTTCACCCGCTCCGGTTCACCCTTCAGGATATCAAGAGCCGCGGAAGCCGCAGCCGTTGCCGCCGGCGTGATGCTGGCACTGAAGATATTGGTGCGGGCATTGTGTCGCAGGTAGTTGATTACCGGATAATCACCAGCCACGAATCCTCCGATGGAGGCAAGCGACTTGCTGAAGGTGCCCATCACCAGATCCACATCGTCCAGTAGTCCGAAGTGGTCACACACTCCGCGGCCATTGTAGCGTTTACCCAGCACACCAAGACTGTGTGCCTCATCCACCATGATATTGGCTTTGTATTTTTGTGCCAGCTTCACGATCTCGGGCAGGTTGGCCAGGTCTCCCTCCATACTGAAGACACCATCCACGATAATCAGCTTCACTTTTCGGGGGTCACACCGTTTCAGCTGTTTTTCAAGCGATACCATATCGTTGTGACGGAACTTGTATTTGGTGGAAAAGGAGGTGCGCAACCCCTCAATGATGGAGGCATGGTCCCGTTCATCCCAGATGATGTAGTCGTCACGCCCGGTGAGACAACCCAGCACGCCTTCATTTACGGTGAAGCCAGTAGAGAAGACGATTGCCTCTTCCTTGTGCATGAAGTTGGCCAGCTTGCGCTCCAGCTCCAGGTGAATGTCGAGTGTGCCGTTCAGGAAGCGGGAGCCAGCCATGCCTGTACCATATTTCTTCGTGGCGGCAATGGCGGCCTCTTTTACCTTAGGGTGATTGGTCAGTCCCAGGTAAGCGTTGGAGCCGAACATCAGCACCTTTTTCCCATTGATGACCACCTCCGTATCCTGATCGCTTTCGATGGCACGGAAGTAGGGGTATATGCCAGCAGCCTTTGCGCGCTGCGGGGCATCATACTTCATCATTTTTTCCTTTAAAAGATTCATTTGAAGCAAATTAATCAAAAACAGAGCTCAAGCAGTCACGCTTACTGAAGCAATTGTTTTGTGCGAAACCAACGTACAAAGATAGCAATTAATTTAGATTCTCTCTGCAGCTCCATTTTTTTTGCAGTCGTTACGAAGTCAGACAGCAACAACTGCTGTAATTCGGGAAAACATTTTTCGCCGGCAAGCGTTTTATTAGGAAATAACACAAAATAAAAAAATAGGACTATGGTAAGTAAAGAATTGGAAAGTGCAATCAACAAACAGATCAACGCCGAATTTTGGTCGGCATATCTCTATCTCTCCATGTCGGCTCATTTTGCAAACAAGGGACTGCCCGGCTTTGCCAACTGGTTCAACGTACAGTTCCGCGAAGAGCAGGATCATGCCCTCAAGCTGATGAACTACCTCATCTCGAAGGGCAACAGGGTTGAACTGACACCCATCGAGAAGGTTGATACCCAGTGGAACTCAGTACTGCACGCCTTCGAGGTTACGCTCGACCATGAGCGCGTGGTTACCTCACTGATCAACAGCCTCGTATCGATTGCGCGACGCGAGAATGACTACGCCACCGAGAACATGCTGCAATGGTTCGTGAGCGAGCAGGTGGAGGAGGAGGAAACCGCACAGGGGATGATTGACAGCCTGAAGCTGATTGGTGACAACGGCTTCGGCCTTTACACCATGGACAAGGAACTGTCACAGAGGAGCTATACGCCTCTGAACAGCGAACAGGCCTGATGATGAATCCGAAATACAGCAAACTAGCCAGGTGCCTGCTGCTCGACGCGGTGGGCCTGGCTTCGGCTGCCATTCCGGTAGTGGGTCCCGTACTGGATGTGGTATGGGCGCCGGTGGCTGCCTCTATCAGCTACAAGATGTTTGGAGAGCGGAGGGGTAAGTACACCTCGTTGATCACCTTTGTAGAGGAACTCCTCCCGGTGACCGATGTGGTGCCCTCCTTCACCATCTTCTGGTTCCTCTTCGATTTCCTGGGTATTGGTAAGGTGAAAGTTGCCACGACAGAAGAGACCGGGTACGCAGAAGCACAATAAATAGTCAGTGATCAGTTGTCAACTATCCGTGAGAATCGTTTCACCAAACAATCTATCACCTACAAAAGCTGACTCCTGACTGCTGATAGCTAAAAAACTAAAAACGCAATGAATCTGAAAAAAATCACCAGCACCCTCGCGGTGCTTTTGTTGTTTCTTTCCTGCGGCTACCCCACCAGTGACAACGACAAGGCATTGCTTTGGAAAATCTCCGGCAACGGGTTGGAAAACCCTTCCTGGCTCTTCGGCACACATCACCTGGTACCGCTCACTTTTCTCGACAGCATCCCCGGTATCCAGGCGGCATTCGAAAAAAGTGAACAGACTGTGGGTGAGATTGATATGGGCAATATATCTCAGCTACAGATGGAAATTACGGGCAGGGCGTTGATGCCGGAAGGAGTAACTTACGAGTCGCTTATGGGGGAAGTGGACCGGGCAAAACTCGACAGCACCCTTACCAGCCTGATGGGGATGGGTCTTGCCCAGTTCGGAAGACTTAAGCCGGCCATGCTGCAGAACCTGATCTCAGTGACACTCTACCAACGGCACTATCCATCCCTCTCCGGGGGATTGGGACTCGACCAGTACTTCCAGGAGGAGGCACTCAAGCGCAGCCGTCCGGTAGCAGGCCTCGAAACCGCCGATGACCAGATCCGTCTGTTGCTGGAGATGCAGTCGCTGGAGCGACAGGCGGAGCTGCTTGCCTGTATGGTCAATTACCCGACGCTGTTGATAGAGGAGATGGATAAGTTACAGGGGGCCTACCATTCGCAGGACCTCGAAGCACTCTGGAAGTTCTATACGGCAGAGGATCCCGACGATCCCTGTCCCTCGTCCGAGGAGGAAAAATATGCGCTCAACGGCGCCCGCAATGAGAAATGGCTGGAGAAGCTGCCGGCAATCATGTCCGAAAAACCCTCCTTCATTGCCGTGGGGTGCCTCCACCTTCCCGGCGAAGAGGGTCTGATAGAGGGATTACGCAGGATGGGATACAAGGTGGAGCCGGTGCGCTAACATCTCTTCTCCAACAGCACTACGTTCTCAACATGGTGGGTGTGGGGGAACATGTCGACCGGCTGCACCCGTGTCACACGGTAGGCCGCATCAAGCAGGTTCAGATCGCGAGCCTGCGTAGCGGGGTTACAACTCACGTAAACGATCCGTTCCGGTGCTGCCAACAGGATCGCCTGCACCACGTCGTCATGCATTCCCGCGCGGGGCGGGTCGGTAATCACCACATCGGGTCGGCCATGCTCCGCGACAAACGCTGCCGTGAGCACATCTTTCATATCCCCCGCATAAAACAATGTATTCTCAATGCCGTTGATCTGCGAGTTAACCTTCGCGTCGGCAATCGCCTCCTCCACATACTCAATACCGATCACCTCTTTGGCATTGCGCGCTACGAAGTTGGCGATGGTGCCAGTACCGGTGTAAAGATCATAGACCCGCTCCTTTCCCGTGAGCTGTGCACAACTGCGGGCCACCTCATAGAGATGGTATGCCTGCTCACTGTTCGTCTGATAGAAGGACTTGGGACCGATGCGAAACTGCAGTCCCTCCATCTCCTCGATGATGTGGTCACGTCCCTTCCAGACCACCACCTCCTGGTCGGTGATGGTGTCGTTCGCCTTCCGGTTGATGATATAGAGCAGCGAGGTGATCTCCGGAAACGCAGCGGCAAGGTACGCCATCAGCCGTTCTCTTTTCTCACTTTCATCTTCATAAAAGACCACAATCACCATCCACTCGCCAATGGAGCTATTGCGGATCAGCAGCGTGCGCATCAATCCCGCCTGGTTGCGCAGGTCGAAGAAGCTGTAGCCATGCTCCAGGCAAAAGCTGCGGACGCAGTTGCGGATGCGGTTGGCCAGGTCATCCTGCAGCCAGCACTTCTCAATGTCAAGCACCTTGTCGAACATGCCGGGGATATGGAAGCCGAGAGCATTCATCTGTCCGAAATCCTGTCGGGAGCGCACCTCCTCCTCGGTGAGCCAACGTTTGTCGGAGAAGGTGTACTCCATCTTGTTGCGGTAGAAGGTGATCTGCGGCGCCCCCAGGATAGGGCTGATCTCCGGCAACTCCACCTTGCCGATGCGGGTGAGGTTGTCAAGCACCTGCTGCTGCTTGTATCGCAGCTGCTCCGTGTAGGGCAGGTGCTGCCACTTACAGCCGCCGCAGACACCGAAGTGCTGGCAGAAAGGTTCACTCCTCAGGGGTGAGAGGCTTTGAAACCGTACCACACGCCCCTCGGAAAAGGAGTTTTTCTTACGGATGAGCTGGATGTCGGCCACATCACCTGGTGCCGCAAACGGCACAAAGAGTGCCATACCATCGACCTTCGCCACCGCTTTTCCTTCGGCAGCCACGCCGGTGATTGTCACCCCTTCCAGTAATGGAAGCTCTTTTCTCTTTCTTGCCATCATTCTCTCTTTTAGTAGAGTGCAAAGGTAGTGAAAACATAACCAAAAAGCTG
>JADLKK010000224.1 GCA_016839025.1 Proteiniphilum sp. | reverse complement strand
CCGTTGGGACTCTCCGCGATACCAAAAAAAGACTTCCGGTCGGCACCCTCCACGCGCACCATCAGCAGGTAGCGGTCGTTCCATTTGATAGCACCTGCGTTCATGGCTGCGTTCATGCCAATGCGCTCCATCAGTAGGGGATTTGTCACCTCGTCTAGGTCGTACCGCCAGTACAAGGGGGTATGGTCGGCAGTGAGTACAGGATAGCGATAGCGTCGGTACCAGCCGGGGCCTCCTTCAAGTGGTACATTCGTACGGGTGAGGAGAGATTCATGAGCCTTCATCATCTCTCTGATCTGTTGCTTATATAACTTCATTGTTGTTGCTCTTTTGTTGTTATTGATAGAGGTTGAGAATATCTTTGCTGAAAAGGGTTTTAGGATGTTCATAGAAGGTGACGAAATCGTCAGCCGAAAGCTGTCCCGGGTAGGGGGCATAGTAGTGGTCGGGCCGCTCGCGGGCGTTGCGCCACACCAAGACGTAGCTCACCGGGTAGCGCTCCAGCACCGGGAAGAGCACTGTCGTCCACCAGTCGACAATCGGTATCGCCTCCAACCCCGTCTCGGTGAGGGCTATAGGCTTGTTCCGTTTCGCACCCTCCTTCGTCAAAAAGGAAAGGATGATGTCGAGCGAGGCGACATAGGCCTCCACCCCCTGCTCGTTGTTGCGGTGGTAGCCATCCAGTCCAAGGAGGTCCACAAGATCATCACCTGGATAACGCTCCATGTAGATCTCACCAGGACCCTGGAGGTCGGGTGAGTAGGCATAGAGCAGGTTGTCCACACCCGCCCCGTCGAAGTGGCTGCGGGTCATCTCCCAGAGGGCGGTATATTCCTCCACGCTGCAGAGATCCTTGCCCCACCAGAACCAGCTACCTGTATGCTCATGCCAGGGACGGAAGAGCACCGGTACCTTTGTACCTTCCTCGGTGATGAGTGAGTTGAAGAAGGCGGCAGCCCTGTCGAGCCAGTCGATGAAGAGATCATGCTTCTCCCCTCCCGGCAGGATGGCAGCCACCACGTCGTCACGGCTCACATCCCAGGAGTGGCCACCGGTGAGCGGGTTGTCGGTATGCCAACTGACGGTGATCATTCCACCCCGCTTGTAGTGCCGGATCATCTCTTCCCGAATGATGGCAAAAGCGACATTGTCGATGTTCTTTTCGCTGTCGAGTTCAATCTTCCCGATGTCGAAGCCCATCACTGCAGGATAATCGCCCGTAACGCTTTGTACGTCTGAACGGCCACTGTCGCCCTCCCAGGTAACACCGTAGAGCGGATCATCCTGATGCCCGAACATGAATCCTTTTACCGGAGTCGCTTTAAGGTTGTGCAACAGTTTCTCCGTCTCCTTCGTTCTTTGCGGGCGATTGATCTCCTCATCCTTGTCCGATGATTTTCTCTCTACACAGGATATGCAGGTGAAAAGAAGGATTGACAGCAACAAACAGGTGAAAATTGTTCTATTATGCATATGTATCTTTATTTTAGGTCAGGTAACTCATCGCGTGTAAGCACATAGGGTTGCGCCAGTGCATCCTCCCACCAGACGATGGGGGCATGTTGATGTGATTTCTCTTGAAATGCTTCACTGCCGGGATCGAGGGTGCGGTCATAATCGTACCAGGGCATAAACCAGAGCCATTTTGCACCTGCATTCCATTGTGCCGAAATGGTTGTCACGTTGCCACACTCGCTGAGGGCGACCGGTTTGCCTGGATAACGGTTCAGCAGTGTAGTGAATTGGCTCTTGATCGTCGAGGCAGCTTGTTCATTATAAATATCTCTTCCCACCATATCCACATAGTCATC
>JADLKK010000073.1 GCA_016839025.1 Proteiniphilum sp. | reverse complement strand
TCCGGTATGCGGTATGATTCAGGACTGAAATGCATGCGATTGCCTTTGTTTCTTGGTCAGGCAAAGATAAGCATTTATTTCTTTTTGGAGAGAGGAATCTAACGGGAAGAAACAACGGATATATCGTTTCCTATTTACCAATTGCCCAATTTTTAGGCTGTTCGCTGTGGTGCTTTTTGAAATTTATGTACCTTTGTGGCAGGAAAGCAATTTATTCGAAAATGACTCTTTTCGGGGTTATTTTGCCGGAAAAAAGAACCATTTCATGACAAAAGTCAATTTACGGGGTTTGGGAGTGGCCCTGATCACTCCTTTTCACGATGACGGAACAATCGACTGGGGAGCGCTCTCCGGAATCATAGAATACCAGGTTGCCAACGGTACCGATTACATTGTAGCCCTGGGCACCACTGCCGAGACACCCACCCTTTCCAGACAGGAGCAGGTAGATGTGGTGCGCTTTATTGTGGAAAAGGTGAATGGTCGCATCCCCGTGGTGAAGGGGGTGGGAGGAAACAATACGGCAGCGGTGGCTGAGGAGATGCGTTGTGGTGACCTCACCGGTATCAGTGCGTTCCTGTCGGTTACTCCCTATTACAACAAACCCACGCAGGAGGGGTTATACCGTCATTATCACGCCTTGTCGCAGGTGTCGCCGTTGCCGGTTATTCTCTACAATGTGCCGGGACGAACCGGTGTCAACATGACTGCCGAAACGGCACTGCGTATTGCCCGTGACTGCCCCAACGTGATCGCCACCAAGGAGGCATCCGGTGATTTGAATCAGATTAAGGCGATTATCGAAGGGGCGCCGGAAGGATTCCAGGTGATCTCGGGTGATGACGCTGTTACCACCGCCGTGATCGCCCTGGGCGGTGTGGGTGTTATTTCCGTCTTCGGCAATGCCTTTCCCAAGGAGATGGCCTGGCTGGTAAGGCATGCCTTGAATGGCGATGCACAGCATGCCCGCCAGAAGATGGAAGCCGATTTCAATGCCCTGTTTCACCTGATCTTTGTGGAGGGGAATCCCTCCGGTGTGAAGTGCCTGCTCAGCCAGCGGGGGATGGTGCGCAACGTGGTACGGCTGCCGCTGGTGCCGGTAAGCCACGGCACATCACAACTGATTCAGCAGGAGCTGATGAAGCTTAAAGGTTGAGGCATATCTCCCTTTTTTGTATACCTTTGTAACCAATCTTAGAACCGGACTGTTATGAAACCGTTATTTTATCTATTTGCAATAGTTTCTGTAATGACAATGATTCGTTGTACACAACAAAAGAGAGCAGACCCGCCGACGGGCCTGGATCTCTCTTCTGTGGATACCACCGTTGCACCCGGCGAAAGCTTTTACCGATATGCCACCGGGGGATGGCAACAGGCCAATCCAATCCCCGATGAGTATGCCCGTTACGGTTCCTTCGACAAACTGCGGGAGGAGAACCAGAAACAGATACAGTCGCTGATCGAGGCACTCGGCAGCGGGAAACACCCTGCCGGATCGAATGCGCAAAAGGTGGGGGATCTTTATCGCATGGGCATTGACAGTATCCGGCTCAATGAACAGGGAGCGGCACCCATCCAGTCTCAACTGGAGGCGATTGTCGCCGCAAAGGATAAGCGGGATGTGATTCGTCTGATGGCGCAGGTGAGTCGTTATGCGGACAACCCCTTCTTCGGTTTTGCCGTGGGACCGGACGACAAGAACAGCTCGATGAACATCGTGCACCTTTACCAGTCGGGTATCGGCATGGGGGACCGTGATTACTACCTGCTGGCGGATGACCACTCCAGGTCGCTGCGGGATGCCTATATCCGGCTGATGGAGAACCAGTTTCAACATGCGGGCTACGAGGAGGCAAAAGCACGGCAGGCAGCTGTGAACGTGATGCGGATAGAGACAGCACTTGCTGCGGCACACATCACCCGTGAGATGCGCCGCATCCCGGAGCTCAACTACCACAAGATACGCATGGAAGAATTGGCCGTTGCGGTGGCTCCCTTCGACTGGAATCTCTTCTTCGGTGAGGTGGGTGCTCCCGGGCTGGACAGCCTGAATGTCTCCCATCCGATCCCGATAAAGGCGGCCATCGAAACGATTGAGCAGGAGTCCTTGGAAGCGTTGCAGGACTATCTTAGCTGGAAGGTGATCAACTCGGCAGCGGCCTATCTGAGTGATTCGTTCGTGACAGCCAACTTCGAATTCTATGGCAAGGCTTTGAGCGGTAGCAAGGAGTTGCGTCCTCGTTGGCGCAGGGCTATCGATGCGGTGAACGGCGCACTCGGTGAAGCGGTAGGTCAGCTCTACGTGGAGCGGTATTTTCCCCCACAGGCCAAGGAGCGGATGCTCGCCCTGGTGGATAACCTCTCACTGGCGCTGGGAGAACGGATCACACGCCTGGAGTGGATGAGTGACGAGACCAAGGAAAAGGCCCTTGAGAAGCTGGCCACCTTCACGGTGAAGATCGGTTACCCCGACAAGTGGAAGGATTACGCGTCGTTGGAGATCCTTGGCGACTCCTATTGGCAGAACATGGTGCGCGCCTCAGAGTTTGCCTATGCGGAGATGATCAGCGACCTGGGACAGCCGGTGGACAAGAGCAAATGGTACATGTCACCCCAGACGGTGAATGCCTACTACAACCCCTCCTCCAACGAGATCTGCTTCCCTGCGGGCATCCTGCAGCCTCCCTTCTTCTATATGGATGGCGATGATGCAATCAACTACGGCGGTATCGGCGTAGTGATCGGCCATGAGATGACCCACGGTTTTGATGACCAGGGGCGCAAGTTCGACAAGGAGGGCAACCTTGCCGACTGGTGGACAGCTGATGACGCAACCCGTTTTGAGGAGCGCGCCAGGGTGCTGGTGGATCATTTCGACGGGATCACGGTGCTCGATACCGTACATGCCAATGGAACCTTCACCCTCGGGGAGAACATTGCCGATCAGGGTGGGTTGCAGGTTTCCTACCATGCTTTCATGAAGACCAGCCAGGCTTCGACAGGAGAACCGATTGATGGCTTTACTCCGGCGCAGCGTTTCTTCCTGAGTTATGCCGCACTCTGGGCAGGCAATGTGCGGGATGCGGAGATCCTGCGGTTGACGAAAGTCGATCCTCATTCGCTGGGACGGTGGCGCGTGGATGGGGCCTTGCCCCATCTGGATGCCTGGTACGACGCTTTCAACATTCCATCGTCCGATCCGTTGTGGCTGCCGGAAGAAAAGCGTGCTGCCATCTGGTAACCAACCAACCAATCAATCAATCAATCAATCAATCAACCAACGAATCAACCCATATGTTTTCAGGAATTGTAGAAGAGGCGGCCACCGTGGTCGCATTGAACCGGGAAAAGGGAAATCTGCACATCACATTGCGCTGCTCCTTTACCGGTGAGTTGAAAGTAGATCAAAGCATTTCCCACAACGGAGTGTGTCTCACAGTGGTCTCCATGGAGGGAGACAACTACACCGTGACCGCCATCCGGGAGACGCTGGAACGCTCCAACCTGGGTCTGCTCGAAGTGGGCAGCAAGGTGAACCTGGAGCGCAGCATGCTGATGAATGGACGTCTCGACGGCCATATCGTACAGGGTCACGTGGATCAGACCGCTGTGTGCCGCTCGGTGACCGAGGCGGATGGCAGCTGGTACTATACCTTTGAATATGCCTTCGACCGGGAGATGGCGAAAAAAGGATACCTGACGGTTGATAAGGGCTCCGTCACCGTGAACGGGGTGAGCCTTACCGTGGTGGAGCCCACTGAGCACAGCTTCAGGGTGGCCATTATTCCCTACACCTACGAGCAGACCAACTTTCATCAGATCAAAGAGGGATCGGTGGTAAACCTGGAGTTCGACATCATTGGCAAGTATATCAGCCGTATTGTGGCGTTGAGCCAGTAGCGATGGAGTTCCGGGAACAGGGAAAGGGAATAACCCTATGCAGATGAGCCGGAATGAATCGTTTATAATCATTAAACTTTAATCTTTTTAACAACAAGAGCCGGGGGTTTTGTTGGTGGCATCGCAAAAATATGTCATCTTTGCACCCTAAAACAGTTTTTAAAACAGGCTGCCAAGAGCTGGTTCAACTACCGAAACAAATGAATAGCAGGAAAAAAAGGATCTTTTCGCTGATCGCTTTTCTATTGATAAACGTTGTCATTTTTGCGCAACAAGTGGGCTCCAATTCACCTTACAGCAGGTATGGCTACGGACTCTTGTCGAACCCTGCCATGGGTGCCTCGGAAGCGATGGGAGGAATCAGCTATGGGTTGCGTCGCAGCCAGCAGGTCAACCCCGGTAACCCGGCATCCTATTCGGCACTCGACTCCCTCACCTTTATCTTCGATATGGGCGTGTCGGGACATCTGGCACAGATGGACGATGGCAGCAACAAGCGGGATTATTACAATGGCAACCTCGATTATGTGGCCATTCAGTTTCCGCTACTGCGGAAGGTGGGGGCCAGCGTCGGATTGCTGCCCTATTCCAAGACAGGATACAACTACGGAGGAGCCCGTTCGCTCTCAAACATTCAGTATCTGGAGAGCTACCGTGGTACGGGTGGTCTGAGTCAGATCTACGCTGGTCTCGCATGGGAGCCGGTGAGAAATCTCTCCGCCGGGTTCAATCTCTCCTACCTCTTTGGCAGTTTCTCCCGTAGCAGTGTCGTGACACCGATGGCATCATCTGCGTTGACTACCGAGGATAAGCATCGTTATTCCCTGCGCAACCTGAAGTATGATTTCGGCCTGCAGTACCGGTATGAGCTTGATAAAACCCGGTCCGTGACAGTAGGGGCAGTGTATACCCCCGGCATCAACGCCCGGACAGAGGTCAATCACTCCATACTGCTATACAGCGGGGATCCTTACGAGAATCCCTGGCTTTCCCCTTCCGGTGAGATCACCAATGATACGGTAAGAGGAGTCTCCTTCCAGCTGCCGCATACGTTCGGTATGGGCTTTACCTTCAGTACCGGTAGGCTGCTGGTCGGTCTCGATGGCACCTACCAGATGTGGAATAAGCTAGACTATCCCTCTATGCTGGATGATCTCGCCGCTGCAGAGCGTTTCAACGACGTGATCCGGGTCAACGGCGGGATGGAGTATGTGATCGATCCGCTGAGCCAGAATTTCTTTCATCGCATCCGCTTTCGCGGGGGACTCAGTTATTCGAATGCCTATACCAATTTCAGTGTTTTCGACCCACAGGGAAATCCGGGTGGCATGGGCAGTTATCGTGAATATGGGGTTACCTTGGGACTGGGATTGCCATTCCGCGACTATATGAGTGGACATGTCTCCCTGTTCAACATCGGCTTTGGCTATTCCAGGCAACAACCCGACGCGGAGCATATGATCAGCCAGGATATGTTTAAAGTATCTCTGAATATGAACATCAACGAGTTGTGGTTCTTCAAGCGGCAGTTTAATTGAGAAAAATCCTTTTTTGGGTGATCGGAGTGAGAGAACCGATTAAACTTTCCTTTTAACATTTTGTCCAAATCGTAACTATTGGAAGTAGAAGCAACTTTAAATACAAAAAGAATATGAAAAGATTATTGTTATCGGGATTCGTGGCTGCCCTGTTGATCGCAGGGGTCAGTGCCCAGAAAGCAGGATATGATCCGGTAAAGGCTCCTTTCGGACATGGACAGGATAGTATCAGCTGCCGGGAGAACCTGAGTCTGATGCAGACCTCGGCCAAGGCAGAAGCCTATGAAAGTGCCTTGGGTCCCTGGAATGAGGTCTATGAGAGCTGTCCGGCCTCCAGCAAGAATATCTATATTTACGGACCACGCATTTTCAAGGCCCTGTTTGCTTCCACCACCGATGAAGCCAAAAAGAAGGAATATCTCGACAAGGTGATGGATATTTACGAAAGCCGGATGAAATATTTCGGGGATGATGATGCCAGAGGAACCATCCTGGCATACAAGACCTACGATTATATGGAACTGATGGGCGACAAGACCGACCAAAAGGTTGTATATGACTGGCTGGGAGAAGCGGTGAAGGAGATGAAGCAGGAGATGTACCCGCTGGATGCCTACTCCTACTATATGGTGGCTTCGCTGAGCCAATATCTTGCTGATAACACCAAAAAGGATCAGTATATCACCGACTACTTTTCTGTGGTAGGTTATGTGGATCAGGCCATTGCGAAAGCCAAGGCTGCAGGTGACCAGGCCAATGCTGACTATTTGGGGATGGTAAAAGAGGGGATCGTGAAAGGGTTTGTTGCCAGTGGTGCCGGTGACTGCAAGACCCTTAACGAGTATTACGCCGATAAGGTGGAGCCCAACAAGGCGAACAAGGAGTTTCTGAATGAGGTGCTGGATGCGCTCGGCTCCGTCGGATGTACCGAGTCGGATCTTTATTTCACCGCTTCGGAATATCTGCATATCCTGGAGCCCTCTGCCAGTGCAGCTCTGGGTCTTGCCAACAAGAGCCTCAGAGACAAGGATTACGATACTGCCGTGAAGTACTATTCCGAAGCGGCTCAGTTGGAGACCGACAAGAGCAAGTCATCGAACTACATGATGCAGCTGGCAGGAATCTTCTCCAATCAGCGCAACTTCGCCCGTGCCAGACAGGCTGCTTACGATGCGTTGGAGTACAATCCCAACAACGGAGAGGCTTATATCCTCATTGCCCAGCTCTATGCCAGCTCTGCCAACAGCATCTTCTCCGAACCGGAGAAAGCGGGTCTGGTCTATTGCGCAGCAGTCGACAAGCTGCAAAAAGCACGCTCTGTCGATCCCAGCGTGGCGGGTAAGGCCAACAGCCTGATCAATCGTTACTCTGCAGCATTTATGGATACCGAAACCGCCTTCATGATGGGCATCAAAGCCGGAGAAGCGGTACACATCCCCGGCTGGATCGGTGAATCCACTACGGTACGCCTGCGATAAAACTATCTTGCATCGGACAATGTGTTGAACAAACAACACGGCATATCATACAAAGGGTGCGTAACAACTATTGTTGCAATGGTTGTTGCGTTCCTTTTTTTTGTTTCCTGCAGGGAGAAGGATGAGAACCTTGTTGCCATCGCCTACGATCCGGAGCAGGTTCCTACCATGATTACCGATTCGGTGACCACGCTGATCTCTGATTCAGGCATCACCCGATACAAACTGCTGGCTGACGAATGGAGGGTGTTCGACAAGGCAGCCGAGCCCTACTGGTTTTTTCCGCAGGGGATCTACCTGGAGCGGTTTACGCCTGATTTCAGCATTGAGGCTACTGTTGAGGCCGACAGCGCCTGGTATTTCACCAGAAAGGATCTCTGGCAGCTGAAAAAAAATGTACATGTGGAGAATATGAAGGGTGAGCTCTTCGACAGTGACGAACTGTTCTGGGATCAGGAGAATCAAAAGGTCTACTCCGAAAGGTATATTGTCATCAAACGGGGTGTGACCGAGATCAAAGGATATGGCTTTGAGTCGAACCAGTCGATGACCGATTACCGGATCTTCCGCCCCCACGACGGTAAGCTGCCTTTTTCCGACAGGCCTGCTGCCGACTCGCTGCGAAGCGATGCCGATACAACTGCTGCTGAAGAAGTGGTCGAGGTGACAGCTACACCCCACAAAGATCAACCTTTATGACAGCAACCGCCCCGTTCGTTTGGCTGATGGTCAGTCTGCTTCTCTCCCTTTTTTTCTTTGGCACAGAAGCCGTTTTTCTCTCTTCCGACAAACTGAAATATGCCATCGGGAGTAAGAAACCGGGTGCCACTCATTACCTTTTTAATACCCTCTTCGGTCATCCGACGCATTTCCTGGCCACGCTGGTTGTGGGAAAAATCATGGCGTTGGTGATGCTGGTAACTTGTGTGCTGTTGCTGCTTGAGAGCAGATTCAATGACCGGATCACCCTTTCGCAGGCGCTGCTCCTTCTCCCTGTGCTGCTCACCCTTATCCTGCTCACCGGCTACATTCTTCCGGGGTTGTTGCGACGCCATGCCAATTTCTGGATGAAGCTGTTTCTGTTACCCGCTTTTTTGTTCTTTGTGCTTTTTTATCCTGTGACGCGCTTCATTCTCCTCCTTTCAAAGCTTGTGGTGGGAATTTTCGGAGGCCGCTCCACCGGACCGGATGGCGGCCAGTTGGGCAGAAAGGAGCTTGATGCCTTCGTCCAGCACAGCTTCCATGAATTGGGTAATGAAGAGGATATGGATGCTGAGGTGAAGATATTCCGGAATGCGCTTGACTTCTCTGCGTTGAAGATCAAAGACTGTATGGTACCGCGTGCTGAGATCGTAGCCGTGAGTGTCGATACCGATGTGGAGACGCTGAAGGAAAAGTTCATCGAGACCGGGCTATCCCGTATCCTGGTATACAGGGATGATATCGATAACATACTGGGATATATCCATATCTGGGAGATTTTCAGCCAGCCCGCAGACTGGACTGCGAGTGTGGCATCCATCTCTTTTGTGCCGGAGAGCATGTCAGCCAGGCAGCTGATGAGTGATCTGATGCAGCAGCGCAAAAGCATTGCCGTCGTGGTAGATGAATTTGGCGGCACCTCCGGGATTGTAACAATGGAGGATCTGGTGGAGGAGATCTTCGGTGAGATTGAGGATGAGTATGATGTCAAGTCCGACTTCATCAAACGGGAGGGTGAGCATGCATTTGTCCTCTCGGGCCGGGTGGAGATTGACCGCCTCAACGAGCTGTATCACCTTGGCCTGCCAGTGTCGGATGCCTATTCAACCGTGGCAGGCTATCTGCTTCACCACACGCAGCGTTTTCCCAAAACCTACGAAACGGTGGTCATTGGTAAATACACCTTTAAGATACTGAAGGTTACGGCACGGAAGATAGAGGTGGTCAGGCTGCAAGGCGGTGACTCCCAGGCCGGGCGTTGAAATTTTTCTTCGGCAGGCTGCATACTTTTCCCGAAAAAAAGGGTATATCTGCTTTATTTTTACTAACTTCGTGCCCTTATTTGAATCAGATTACAATTTACCTTTTAAACAGCACTAAAGATTAGTTAAATGGCTACTTTACAGAAGATTAGAGATAAGGGCACGCTGTTGGTCATCGTCATTGGGGTGGCGCTGCTGGCCTTTGTTTTAGGAGACTTGCTCACTTCGGGCACCACCCTTTTTGGGAGAGCGCAGGACAAGGCGTTTGTGGTAAACGGCGAAGTGATATCGACCCAGGAATATGCCGACAAGATCACCGAGTTTGAGGAGTTTCAGAAGATGGTGAGCGGTCAGAGTTCGCTTGATGAGCAGATTTCGGCACAGATCCGCGAAGCGGTTTACCAGCAGATGGTACGCCGGCGTTTGTTGGAAGATCAGGCCAACAAGCTGGGAATCAAGGTGGGCAAGGAAGAGCTCAACGACTTGGTGCATGGCTCCTCCATCTCTCCTGTTTTGCAGCAATTGCCTTTTTTCGTAGATCCGCAAACCGGGATATTCAGTCGTACCGCCCTGGTTGAGTTCATCAACACCATCAACATGCCGAGTCCCAATCCCGAGGAGCAGGCGATCGTCAACCAGTACAAGTCCTTGTGGCTCTTCATCGAAGAGATGGTTCGCTCACAGCGTTTGGAGGAGAAATATATCACATTGTTGTCGAATGCCGTGATCGCAAACGATGCGGAAACTAAAAGGAGCTTCGAGTTGTCGCAAAAGAATGCCGATATTGCATATGCAATGCAGAACTACTTCACTATTCCCGATTCGCTCGTGACGGTCTCCGACAAAGAGATCAGGGACTACTACGAAAAGCATAAACAGTCCTACCGTCTGGAGGCACCTCTTGTCAAGCTCTCCTACTTCACCAGGCAGGTACGCCCCAGCGAGGAGGATTATGCGGAGGTGGAGGCTGAATCGCAGGTGGCTTTTGCCGAGCTGCAGAAGAGTCAGAGCCCTGCGGCTGTGGTCGCCGATTATTCGCAGACACCCTACCGCGATGTCTATCTGAGTGAGTCGATGCTGACGCCCGATCAGATTGAGTTCGTGCGCACTGCTGCCATCAATGAGATTGACGGTCCTGTACGGGAAGGAGATTCCTATCAGATGATCAAGCTGATCGACAAAACTGTAGCCCCCGATTCGGTGCATTTCCGCATGATGACCATCCCCAGCGGGTCGATGGTAGGGCAGGATTCCATTGTCACCCGCTTTACGGATAGCCTCTACACGGTGATTCAAGAGGGCCAGCCGTTCGCCGATGTGGCCAACAGCCTTAACCCCAGTTCAAACGGAGGGGATGTGGGCTGGGCCAGGGAGATTGATCTGGTTTCCTTTGGCAGCGAGATGGTGAATGCTGTGTTCAACTCGCCGGTGGGTGAACTAGTGAAACTCTCTCTTCCGGGGCAGCAGGTGATTCTTCAGGTAGAGGAGAGAACCCGTCCGGTAAACAAGTATAAGGTTGCCATTATCGACATGCCGGTCATCCCGAGTGAGAAGACCTCCAACAACATCGATAATGAGTTGAACCAGTTTGTCTCTACCCCCGAGGTGGGAAGCAAGTTCAACGAGTTGGCTTCTGAAAAGGGTTACATGGTGATGCCCAACACCACGGTTTCTGCCAATGACTTCACATTGGCCCAGATTCCCGGCACGCGACAGGTGATCACCTGGGCTGCCAATGAGAAGAAGCCCGGTAGTGTGAAAAAATTCGATCTCACCAATCTGCGCGTGGTAGCGCGTGTGGATCAAGTGATACCCTCCGGCACGACACCTCTTTCCGAGGTTTCTTCCGCAATCCGTACGCAACTGCTAAATGAGAAGAAAGCAGAGAAGATCATCGCGGATCTGAAGGATCAGAACCTTACAGATCTCGATGCCTATGCGGAAGCAATGAACAGCCGTACTGATACGGTACGTTTTGTCAATTTCAACACGCAGAACATTACTGGTCTGGGTTATGAGCCGGTGATGAACGCTGTCTCCGCTTTTGCGCCG
>JADLKK010000223.1 GCA_016839025.1 Proteiniphilum sp. | reverse complement strand
GATATTTGCCCGGTAATTTCCCCGAGGTAGAACATGCACTCACGGATATCCTGTGATATAAAATCGCTGGAGATACCGATCTCCAGTCCCTCTTTAACCCGACGGACGGCTTCCAGCGCTTTTACCAATGCCTCGTAGTGGCGCAGGTTGGTCACAATCACATCGTGTTCGCCTATTTGCGGGATAGCCGCCGCTTTTAACAGCAGCTGCTGCAAAACGTCGGTATTCTGTTGTTTCTTTGCCGATATAAACAGGCGCTCGGCCTTCAGTTCAGGCAGGATATGTTCTTTTTCGACCCGTTCGGCATCCGGCAGGAGATCGGCTTTGTTGAACAACAGCAACACATGCTTGTCAGCAAGTTTGGGGACAATGGATTCGGCAAGCGACTCTATTTTCTCCACGGGAGTAGTTAGATCAATCATCCACAACACAATGGAGGCCTGCCCGATTTTTTGAAAAGTGCGTTCGATCCCCATCGTCTCAATGGTATCGGTAGTGTGACGGATACCTGCGGTATCGATAAACCGGAAAGAGACTCCACTGATGTTTACGGTATCTTCAATCACGTCACGCGTGGTGCCGTGGATATCGGAAACAATGGCTTTTTCTTCGTTTAACAGCAGGTTCAGCAACGTGGATTTTCCGGCATTGGTCTCTCCGATAATGGCAACAGGAATACCGTTCTTAATCGCATTCCCCAACTGAAACGAACGAGCCAGCTTATCAATCTCCCGTTCAATCTCTTCCGTCAGTTCGTAAAGTTTCTGCCGGTTGGCAAACTCCACATCCTCTTCCGGAAAATCCAGTTCGAGCTCGACCAACGACACAAACTGCAACAACTTATCCCGTAACTCCGCCAGTTTTCCGGCAAACCCGCCGCGCATCTGGTTCATGGCCACACGGTGCGAAGCCTGCGATGCGGAGGCAATCAGATCAGCTACCGCTTCTGCCTGGCTCAGGTCGAATTTGCCGTTTCCGAACGCACGGCGTGTAAACTCGCCTGGCTGTGCCAAGCGGACACCCCGGGCAATCAGTGCCTCCACAATCTTCTGCTGGATGTATACCGAACCGTGGCACGAGATCTCCACGCTCTCCTCACCTGTAAACGAATGCGGAGCACGAAAAACGGTAACAAGTACCTCATCCGTAACTTCGTTGTTAAACACGATCTGTCCGAAAAGTACCGTGTTTGCCTTTGTCCCAGCCAGTTTTTTACCGGATGGCGAAACAAAAAGGGTATCGGTCACAGCAATAGATCCCTCTCCCGATAAGCGGATAACGGCTATCGCACCCATCCCGGGCGGAGTGGATACCGCACAGATAATATCATTCATATGCGTTGTGAATTAATACCGGAAACTACTCCCTCCCAAAAACTCCCTCAGCAGGGAAGTGGGCGGCAATTCCCTGTCGGCAATATAATTGAAATAACGCAAAAACTTCAGTAAGCGATAAGCTTCGGAATATTCTTCCACCACACGGGGAACCTGTTGCAAAACCGGCTCGGCATGGCGACGGATGGCGGCCAGCTCGTAGATCATGGCCGAGTTGAACATCACGTCGGCGTTCTCCTGATACGGAAAAATCCACTTCTCTTCGCCCCGGCGAACGCTGTCCCACCGTGAAATGGTATCCCGAGCAGAATATCCGCGGTACCGGTTGTCACGGACAATCCTTCGCAACAGCCGGTTGTCCGCAGGCGGGATCCAGTTGTGGTTGTCCAGCGAGATGGAGGTGAGCGCCGAAACATAGATCATATACTTTTTATCGCGAGCAATGTGTTCCGTCAGCTTGGGATTGAGCGCATGGATCCCCTCAACGATCA
>JADLKK010000222.1 GCA_016839025.1 Proteiniphilum sp. | reverse complement strand
TTTGTCGAGAACATCATCCGGCACATGGAGATGGAAGAGAACAAGGGTATTCGAAAGGGAAAAGCCTTCGCCAACTTGATATACCGGAGTGTCAGTGAGGTATCGGGGGCGGTGCTCACCGCGCAGCTCACCACTGTCGTCAGTTTTCTGCCGGTCTTTTTTCTGGAGGCACAGGAGGGGAAGCTCTTCACACCGTTGGCCTATACCAAGACCTTCGCACTCATCTCCGCCTACCTCCTTGGAATCGCAGTACTCCCCACGCTCTTCTATTACATCTTCTCGGTCAGGATCACTTCAGAGAAGGTACGCCAATGGGCCAATATCTTGTTGGCAGCCGCCGGCATGACGCTGGTAGTTGTCACAGGCTACGGCCTATATATCGCCTTCACCCTGTTCGCCCTGAACAACCTGTTTGCCCCACGGTGGAAGAACCCGCGGATACCCACTTTCCTCAATATCGGGATTGCTTTATTGGCGGTAGTCTACCTGCTCACGATGGAGTGGCTGCCCATGGGCACACAGACAGGCTTACCCCGCAACCTGTTGTTCGTGATCCTGATCATCGCGGTCATCCTCGCGCTGCTCTGGCTGTTGGTGATCTATTATGAAAAGATTCTGCGGTGGAGCCTGGCCAACCGGTGGAAGTTCATGGCTCTGCCCATTGCGACGGTGCTTTTTGGTTTGGTCATCTGGATGGGCTTCGACAAGACCTTCGGCATGGTGGCCAAAGGCTTTGAAACCGTGGGTTGGAACACATTCCGCCAGACGGGTATCTGGCAGGCAGCCAGCAATCGTTTTCCGGGAATCGGTCAGGAGTTCATGCCCAGCCTCAACGAAGGTTCCTTCCTGCTGATGCCGACCAGCATGCCCCATACGGGGATCGAACAGAACCAGCAATTTATTGAGATACTGGACAAACGAATCAGCCATATTCCGGAAGTGGAGATGACCGTCGGCAAATGGGGACGGGTCAATTCGGCACTCGATCCGGCACCCACCCAGATGTTCGAGAACACGATCATCTACCGTCCCGAATATATCCTGGATGAAGACGGCAACCGCCAACGTTTCAAGGTCAACCGAAAAGGAGCATTTATCCTGATCGACCAGACAACCTACAACCCGGAGGAGGGATTCAGAGTGGTGCCAGCAGACAGTCTTATACCCGACAGACGGGGTAGTTACTTCAGGCAATGGCGTCCGGAAATTAAGAATGAAGATGACATCTGGCAGGAGATCATCAATGTGTCGCATATTGCCGGTCTTACTTCGGCACCGAAACTGCAGCCCATTGAAGCACGTACCGTGATGCTCTCTACCGGCATGCGTGCACCGATGGGTGTGAAGGTATCGGGACCCGACCTGGAATCGATCGAACAGGGTGGCAAAATACTGGAAGCCGCCTTGAAAGAGGTGCCTTCCGTCCTCTCCTCCACCGTATTCTACGACCGTGCCGTGGGAGCGCCCTACATCGAGATCAAATTGAACCGGCAGCAGATGGCCCGATACGGTATCACGGTAGCCGACCTGCAGGAGGTGATCGGAGCGGCGGTGGGCGGCATGCCGTTGACAACCACGGTAGAGGGAAGGGAACGTTTCCCGGTGCGGTTGCGGTATCCGCGTGAACTGAGGGAGAACCCCGACGAGCTGTCGCGGCTGATCGTGCCTGCCGCCACCGGTGCGCAGATACCGCTTGGAGAAGTAGCGGAGATCGAGTATACCCGTGGTGCACAGATGATCCAGAGTGAAAACACCTTCCTGGTGGGATATGTGATTTTTGACAAGGTAGCAGGCAAAGCCGAGGTGGATGTGGTGAAAGAGGCCGATGC
>JADLKK010000072.1 GCA_016839025.1 Proteiniphilum sp. | reverse complement strand
CTTTCCCTCGGCACTGAAAACGGATGTCATTCCGATTTTTTTTCCTAATAATCCTGGCATTTCTCTGTTGTTTAGTTATTTATAACTTTCAGTCATCAGCTGATCGCTGAATGCTGAATGCTGATCGCTTATATTATCACACTTTGATCTCTACTTCCACACCGCTGGGCAGCTCAAGCTTCATCAGGGCATCCACGGTCTTAGCTGTTGAGCTGTAGATGTCGATCAAGCGTTTGAACGAGGCCAGCTCGAACTGTTCGCGTGACTTCTTGTTCACGAAGGTGGAACGGTTCACGGTAAAGATGCGTTTGTGCGTCGGCAGGGGTATGGGACCGCTCACCACTGCACCCGTAGCTTTTACGGTTTTCACGATTTTCTCTGCGGACTTGTCCACGAGGCTGTAATCGTAAGATTTCAGTTTGATTCTGATTTTTTGGCTCATATAATTTTATGCGTAAAATTTGTTTGCTCTTACTTGATCAAATCCACACGTCCCTTCACCTCTGTCAGTACCTGTCTGGCGATCGAGGAGGAGACCTCTTCGAAGTGCGAAAACGACATGGTCGATGTGGCACGTCCCGATGTGATGGTACGCAACGAGGTCACATAACCGAACATCTCCGACAGCGGGGTCTTGGCTTTCACCACACGGGCTCCGGAACGGTTCGATTCCATTCCCTCCACCTGTCCGCGACGTTTGTTCAGGTCGGAGATCACATCCCCCATGCTTTCCTCGGGGGTTACCACCTCTACCTTCATGATCGGTTCCAACAATACGGGACCCGCCTTCTCAGAAGCGCTCTTGAAGGCCTGCATGGCGCAGATCTCGAACGAGAGCTGGTCGGAGTCGACCGCATGATAGGATCCGTCAAGCACGGTCACCTTCAGCTTGTCGAGGGCATACCCTGCCAGCACACCATTCTTCATGGCGCGATGGAATCCTTTCTGGATGGAGGGGATATACTCCTTGGGGATGTTACCGCCCTTCACCTCATCCACGAACTGCAGATCTCCTTCGAAATCGGCATCGGCCGGCTCCACGCGAACAATCATGTCGGCATACTTACCGCGTCCACCGGTCTGCTTCTTGTAGGTCTCACGCAGCTCCACCGCCCTGGTGATCGCCTCCTTGTAGGATACCTGCGGGCGTCCCTGGTTGGCTTCCACCTTGAACTCGCGTTTCAGACGGTCGATAATGATCTCCAGGTGCAACTCACCCATGCCGGAGATCACGGTCTGACCGGTATCTTCGTCGGTCTTCACGGTGAAGGTGGGATCCTCTTCCGAGAGCTTGGCCAAACCGGTCGACAGCTTGTCCAGGTCCTTCTGGGTCTTGGGTTCCACGGCGATACCAATCACCGGATCGGGGAAGTCGATCGCCTCGAGGATGATCGGATGCTTCTCGTCACACAGGGTGTCACCTGTGCGGATATCCTTGAATCCAACGCCGGCACCGATGTCACCCGTACCAATGAACTCTTTCGGGTTCTGCTTGTTGGAGTGCATCTGGAACAGGCGGGAGATACGTTCTTTCTTGCCCGAACGGGGGTTGTAGACATACGATCCTGCTTCGATCTCTCCCGAGTAAACGCGGAAGAAGCAGAGGCGTCCCACGTAGGGATCGGTGGCGATCTTGAACGCCAGGGCGCTCATCGGTTCATCGGGGCTGGGATGACGCACAACTTCCTTTTCAGGATCGTCGGGCAGCGTGCCGGCGATGGCCTCGGTGTCGATCGGGCTGGGCAGATAAGCACACACCGCGTTAAGCAGCGTCTGCACTCCCTTGTTCTTGAACGATGACCCGCAAATCATCGGGTTGATCTGCATGGAGAGCGTTCCCTTGCGGATGGCTCTTCTGATCTCCTCTTCGGTAATCGTGTCGGGATCGTCGAAGAATTTCTCCATCAACGCGTCGTCGCACTCGGCAATCGTCTCAAGCATCTTCTCGCGCCACTCCTGAGCCTCCTCCAACAGGTCGGCCGGGATATCAACCACATCGTAGTCGGCACCCATGGTCTCATCGTGCCAGTAGAGCGCCTTCATTGTCACCAGGTCAACCACACCCTTGAATGTCTCTTCCGCACCGATGGGGATCTGGATGGGGCAGGCATTGGCACCCAGCATCTCCTTCACCTGGCGAACCACGTCGAAGAAGTTGGCACCCGAACGGTCCATCTTGTTCACATACCCTACGCGGGGTACCTTGTATTTGTCAGCCTGGCGCCACACAGTCTCCGACTGCGGCTCCACACCACCCACAGCGCAAAACGCCGCTACCGCACCATCCAGCACGCGCAGCGAACGCTCCACCTCTACCGTGAAATCCACGTGCCCCGGGGTGTCGATCAGGTTGATCTTGTATGTCTGGTCATCATATTTCCAACTCGTGGTGGTGGCAGCAGAGGTGATGGTGATCCCACGCTCCTGCTCCTGCTCCATCCAGTCCATGGTGGCCGCGCCGTCGTGAACCTCCCCGATCTTGTGCGTCAGCCCCGTGTAAAACAGGATACGCTCCGACGTGGTGGTCTTGCCGGCGTCGATGTGCGCCATGATACCTATGTTGCGAGTGAATTTTAATGCTTCTTTTGAACCCTTAGCCATCTTTTTTACCTTCTATCTTATGTTAAAATCTAAAATGGGCAAAAGCACGGTTCGCCTCTGCCATTCTGTGCATATCTTCCTTCCGCTTGAATGCACCGCCCTGACCGTTGAACGCATCCACGATCTCGGCAGCCAGCTTGTCGGCCATCGTCTTGCCTCCTCTCTTGCGCGCATAGAGAATGAGGTTCTTCATTGAAACGGATTCTTTTCTGTCGGGTCTGATCTCGGTGGGGACCTGGAAAGTGGCTCCGCCTACACGGCGTGACTTCACTTCGACCTGCGGGGTAATATTGTCGAGGGCAGCTTTCCAGATCTCGAGAGCTGACTTCTCTTCGTTGGGCAGTTTCGCCTTTACAGTGTTCAATGCGGTGTAAAAGATATCGTAAGAGATGCTCTTCTTGCCGTCATACATCAGGTGGTTAACAAACTTTGTTACCCTTACATCACCATAAACAGGATCCGGGAGGACCTGTCTTTTCTTAGGTTTTGCTTTTCTCATTGTCTAATAAGATTTTTGTGTTGTTTGGTTGCCTTTTATCGTCTTCAACGAACTCCTCCGAGCTCATTTACTCAACCGGTCATAAAGTAGCAATGTCCAAAAATTTCAACAGCGATTTTACAATTTTTACTTCTTAAATGAACTGCGTACCAATCGGAACAACCCTATTTCTTGCCTCCCTTGGCGGGTGCGGCTGTCTTTGCTCCCGGCTTGGGACGCTTGGCTCCATACTTGGAACGTCTCTGGGTACGGCCGTTCACACCGGCAGTATCAAGGGTACCACGCACAATGTGATAGCGCACTCCCGGTAAATCCTTCACACGACCACCGCGCACCAATACAATGGAGTGCTCCTGCAGGTTGTGACCTTCACCCGGAATGTAGGCATTCACCTCCTTCGAATTGGTCAAACGAACACGGGCAACCTTTCTCATCGCTGAGTTCGGCTTCTTCGGTGTGGTGGTGTAAACTCTCACACATACACCCCGACGCTGCGGACAGGAGTCCAGTGCAGGCGACTTGCTTTTGTCCGTAAGGGTGGTACGTCCTTTTCTTACTAATTGTTGAATTGTAGGCATTTTCTGCTTTCTTTTTTACGTATTTCTGTTTTTTACTTCATTCCGTACAAACGGCTCTTCAACCCCAATGGGCATATAATAATACCCTGATTATCATGAAATAACCTTTCAGTCGGAGTGAAAAACGGCACAAAATTACAAAGAATCAACAAGATATGCAAGTGTTTGGAAATGTTTTTTTAAAAAGGTTGGTAGTTCATGGTTCATAGCTGACAGCTGAATGCTGAAAAAAAACTATTTTTGCATCAGACTGTAACTTTTCGGCATTTCACCCGTCATTATATAATGAAAGTTGATTCGTTTCACACCCTCATCCTGCCCCTCAGGGAGAAATTGTTCCGTCATGCTCTCGGCATTGTCAAAGATCGCGCCGAAGCGGAGGATATCCTGCAGGATCTGCTTTTGAAGCTATGGAGCAGGCGCGAAGAATGGGAAGGGATCAGCAATCCGGAGGCCTATTGCTACAGAGCGATCAGAAATATGTCGCTCGATTGGCTCACAGCAGCTGCTAACCGCAAGAATGCACAAAGCCTTCCCGAATTGGAGGAGCGTAGTTTCATCGACAGCGAGTCACCCCACAGCAGGCTGGTCAGAAAAGAGCAACTTGCACTGATCAGGCAGTGTCTCGCACAGCTTCCGGACAAACAACAAAGGGTGTTTCGCTTGCGTGAAATCGAGGAGATGAGCTACCGGCAGATAGCTGAGACACTGGAGATCAGCGAGGAGCTGGTCAAAGTGAGCCTCTTCCGGGCCAGGAGGAAAATGCAGGAGCTATTGCTGGAACAGGAGCAGATCAGCGATCAGATGATGCGTAACGCATCAGAATAATAGGCGATAAAGGGGAAACCGGCAGGTAACCACAAAGAAAACAACAATTTTGAGCACAGGGAAATGAAGAGAGATCAGATCGAAGAATTGCTCGACAAATACTGGAGATGCGAGACCACGGTCGCCGAGGAACAGCTGTTACGCAGTTGCTTCATGGAGACGGATCTGCCGGATGAATACCGCTGTTTTGTCCCCCTTTTCGCCTACCTGGAGGAAGAGCAGTCACCCCGGCTGAGCAGGGACTTTGACCGGAGGTTGCAGGATGCGCTGCGTCACGCCCCCACTCCATTGCTGCAGAAACGGTCGGCACGATTAGCAGCGCTGATGCGAATCGCTGCCTCATTCCTTTTGATCGGGGGCATCGGCATAAGCCTCTTTTTCATTACGCGGCAAAACAACCATCCGCAATATGCCGTGGGAAATGAGGAGACATCAGAGGCAATGGAGCAGGCAGCCTTTGCCTTGGAAAAGCTTTCCGATGCACTGTTGATGAGCGAGAAGGCCTCGCTGGAAACCATCCGTCAGATCGATGAGATGAAGATCGACTGGGAACTGATCGACTCGCTCAGCAAAGAAGACCCGCAGCAGGAAGAGAATAGCTTGAAGGAGATGGAAGATACCGGAACAAGGAAGAAAAGCGAAGGACAACAACAGGAAGGTGCGGAAGCCGGATACCGCAAACCGTTAAAGAGGGAGGCACGAATATGAAGAAAGCACTGCTGGTCACCTGGCTGGTCATCATCCCGGCAATACTGATTGCCAACGACTTCGTGATGCTCTTCATGGAGCGTTGTGCCGAGACAAACCGACCGCTGAACAATGTCAATATCGGAAAAGCCATGCTGGAAAGAATGGCCGAGAATACCAACGACGAGGAGCTGAAAGAGGCATTCAGCAAGCTGAACAGTATCCGCATCATCAGCAGCGACAGCAGACGCGACTCCAGATATTACTTCCGCAAGGCTGATGAACTGATCAAAGAGGCTTTTGCCGGTTATCGCGAGGTGGTGTCGGTCAACGAGCAGGAGACCCGCTTATCAGTATGGATAAAGGAGATAGGTGAGAAGGAACAAGATATCATCCTTCTCTCACTCGATGAGGAGGACAAATTCACGGTCATCACCGTCACGGGTGAGATCGATTTTCGCTCCATTGCCAGACTCTCCGGATCGCTGAAAAATGAACCGGAACTGATGAAACAAACCGACCAGGAACAATGATGATCATTTACAAATAACTTTTTTCTTTTTTATATTTAAACGATGAATAGGCAGCCGAACGTGAGTTTAGCTGCCTATTGCCTTTTCTCCTTGGAAGAGTTTTACAGGAAAACAGGATCAACCCTTTTCCAGCCTGTTGCGAAAACGATGGGCCAGCAGGATTGTATTTTTCAGATATTCGAACTCCAGTTCGAAACACTCAGAGAAGAGACCCGTGCCCATGTTATCTTCTATCTGCGTTTCCATCCATAGCTTACCGCCGCTGAGGTGGAGACTGTTGAAGAGATCCTCATCCTCTATATCGGAGACATAGAGAAAGATCAGTCGTTTGGTGGTGTCGTTCTCAAAGGTATACTTCAGCAGAAACCGTAGCGGGAGGTGCCTGTTTCCACACTCCCGGCTGATACTGTTGTGTACACTCTCATCGATGTCATGATCATACTGCATGTACTTCTCAAAGGGATAGTCCAGCAGACCCGGGTTGAGCAAACGTGATGCGTCACGCTCACGCAGGTAGATCTTCCCCCTGAAGATCAGAGCCACTCGTACAACGGGATGCATAAAGCGATTTTTGAGATCTTTGGTGATCGACTTGGCCACCTTACCGGTCACATCGCCACTCTCATTCACCACCGGCAACCACTCCTCCTTGTATAGTTTTTTGCTTAGCAGATGCAAACGACCACTTTCCAACAGAATCACAGCAAGCAACACCAGCTGTGCCGTGATCAGGATCCAACGATGGTGAAGCCCCCCGGGCCCCGCAGCACCAAGGAGCAACAAAGCCATCACCAACAGCAGATGCACCGAAAGGCCATACTGTGTCTGGAAAGCGACGCGCAAGGTCTCTTTCAGGTAGTTACGCAACATCACGTTCTCTCTTTTTGCCGACCGGGAGACAATGCGACTGCGCGAGAGACGTGCGGCAATCAGTAAGAGTACAAATATAATCTCCACTACCACAAACCGGTTGATAACTGCCAACGAAGGGAAAAAGAAGAGTGAGAGAAAGAAGGCGATGGCAAAAGTGATCAGGGAGATCTGGTAAATCAGCCGCATCGGTTTCTTCACCCCCAGGAAGCCCCCGAGCGACAACAACAAGGCTGCTCCCGTGGCAGCAACCATCTCAATGGTGCCTGCAAGGAGGGAAAACAGTAACATCGGCATCAATCCAAATGCCGGATTCCTGGTTATTTTCTGGATGAAGGATGACTCTCCCATATTCCTTAACATAACAACAAAACCGATTTTTTGTTTACCGGTAACAGCAACGATGCCGCCCGGAACATCCCCGGGCGGCATCGCTGGTAAGCTTTGTCCTCTCTTTAGAGAGAGGCAACCTGTCTGGTCAGAGTCGCTCACGGAAAAAGTGGATCACCTTTTCATAGAGATACTCCCGCGCATTGTCTCCCACGATCGAATGATCGTAGTCGGGAAAATAAAACATTTCGAAATGTTTGTTGGCACGGATCAAGGCGCGACTGTACTCAATAGCGTTCTGCAGGTGCACGTTGTCGTCCGCGGTACCATGAATCAGCAGCAGCCTGCCCTGGAGCTGAGAAGCCAACTCCAGAGGCGATCCCTGCATGTAGCCCTCGTGGTTCTGCCCGGGGGTCCGCATGAACCGCTCGGTGTAGACCGTGTCGTAAAAGCGCCAGTCTGTTACCGGAGCGATGGCCACACCGGCCTTGAATATTCCGTCGCCACGGCTCATGCTCATCAACACGTTATAGCCTCCGTAGCTCCAGCCCCAAATACCAATACGATTGCCATCCACATAGGGAAGGGTAGCCAGGTAGCGTGCCGCTGCAATCTGATCGTCCGACTCCTGCATGCCCAGCCTGAGGTAGGTGCCCTTGCGGAAGACAGCACCGCGGGCAGCGGTACCCCGTCCATCAACCGCCGCCACAATGATCCCCTCACTCAGGAGCGCATGGTACCAGGAGACGTTGAACCGATCCTGTACCTGTTGCGAATTGGGACCGCTGTACTGCACCATCACTACCGGGTGCTTCTTTGCCGGATTGAAATCCGCCGGTTTTAGTATCCAGCCGTTGAGCTGTGTGGTGCCATCGGCTGCCGGAAGGGTGATGAACTCCGGCTGGGGAAGATGGGATGCGGCGAGCGCACTACGCAAGGAGCCATTATCCTCAAGCAATCGGAGTTGCTTCCCCGTCCCATCGTAGAGCGCGATCACTGCCGGCGTGCAGGCGTCACTGTGGCGCAGCACAAAGTAACGTCCCTGCTCACTGAAAGTGGCGCTGTTGTAACCCGGCTGCGGCGATAACTTCTGCGGCTCTCCGCGGGTGATGTGCAAACGGTAAATATTGCGGCGCAGGGGGGTCTCATCCGCCGCCTGATACCAGATATGTTGCGAAGCTGCATCGACGGCCAGCAGTGCGGTCACATCGTAGTTGCCCTGTGTGAGCTGCTTCTGCAACGTACCGTTCAGCTCATAGAGATAGATATGGCTGTAGCCGTCCCGTTCTGAAACCCAGGTAAAACTTTCACCCATGAAGCGGATCGAGTTGAGCCACTCCGGCTCAATATAGGTGTTGCTCTCCTCACGCAGGATCAGTCGGGCCACCGTTGTGCGGGGGTTGACAAAGTACATGTCGAAGCGGTTCTGGTTTCTGTTGAGTGTCATCACCGCCAACTGCTCCACATTGGCTGTAAAGGTGATGCGCGGGATATAGCCATCCGCATCGAGTGGCACCTCCATGGTGCGGGTGGTGCGGGAGGCAATGTCAAACACGCGGCACTCCACAATGGCATTGGCCTCACCCGGCTTGGGATACTTGAAACGACGAAAGCCCGGGTAAAGCTGTTCCTCATAGGTCTGGAAAGAGAATTCCTTCACTGTCGCCTCGTCAAAGCGTACAAAAGCAAGTAGCTTGCTGTCGGGCGAGAACTCCATCAGTCGCGTCACGGCGAACTCCTCCTCGTAAACCCAGTCGGTGGAACCATTGATCACGCTGCCGGACAGTCCGTCACTGGTCACTTGCGACTCGGTGTCAAAATCGAACTTGGTAAGATAGATGTTGTTATCAATCACGTAGGCCACCATCCTACTGTCGGGTGAGAAGACCGGAACCATCTGCTTCGCCGGCTGGTCGGAAAGCCGCCGCACCATGTTCCGTCGCACATCATGGTAGAAGTAGTCCGCCCTGAAGGAGCGGCGATAGATCTGCTCGCGCTCCCGGTAAACCAGCACCCTGTTCTCATCGGGGCTCACCAGAAAACCCTGGAACGAATCGAAAGTGCAATTACGTGCCGTGCGGGTGTCAAACAGGGTGTCCACCGCCTCACCGGTGGCGTAGGCATATTTGACCACCGCCGTGCGTTCTGCATCCGCCTGATAATAGTGACTGCCGTCGTGCGACGAAACCATTGCCTCCACACCCCGTTCACTGAACTTACCCCCTGTAATATCCCGCAGGGTGTATCCCTGTGCCCGGATCGTACCACTCACCGCCTGCAACAGAAACAATATACTTGCAGCCACCACGAATAATTGAGATCTGTTTATCTTCATTTGATCCATTCTTTTCGAATTATCACCCATCCATAGCCGGTTTGGTCAATCCCCTTGTTGGGCCCCGTACCTGTCCCTCCCATCAAGAGGGATCTTTTTCCGGCATTTTCACGCAAAGTTAACAAATTCGGTCTTCCATATCGGCATTTTTTTGTATTTTCGGCAAAATTTGAAAACGTGAGTACGTTGATAAGTTAGTACGTTGATAAGTTAGTACGTTGATAAGTTAGTACGTTGATAAGTTTGTGGTTCAACGTTCAAAGTGATTGCTTTCATACGTCAATAAGTTATTGGTTCTTAGTTCCAGATTCGGGATGTTAAACGAACCCCCGAACAGAGAACTTCGAATATCGAACTAAAAAACGTCAAACAATAAACGACGAACCCCGAACATCTATTTTCCAAACAAGCTGATAGCTAAAATTATGATGCAACCCAACGAAGTAGACAAGAAAACAATGGAACTGCCCGATAACGCGTACAGCGAGTTGCAGGCGGGAGAAGAGTACAAGCCGGTGCTGCCGGAGGATAAACCGGTGAAGGAGATCACCACCTGGTCGGTGGGCATGGGGCTGCTCATGGCGGTCATCTTCTCCGCCGCGGCCGCCTACTCGGGACTCAAGATCGGACAGGTGTTCGAGGCAGCCATTCCCATCTCCATCATTGCCGTGGGGGCCTCCGCTGCCTTCCGCCGCAAGAATGCCCTGGGACAGAATGTCATCATCCAGTCCATCGGCGCCTCCTCCGGTGTGATCGTGGCCGGCGCCATCTTCACCATTCCGGGGCTCTAC
Organism: Proteiniphilum sp.; assembly: GCA_016839025.1. GTDB lineage: Bacteria > Bacteroidota > Bacteroidia > Bacteroidales > Dysgonomonadaceae > Proteiniphilum. Next base: position 1,028 of record JADLKK010000072.1, on the reverse strand, counting down.
ATCCTGCAGGCCAGGTACCCCGAGATAGAGATCAACTTCTGGCAGATCTTCTTCTCCTCCCTGCTGGGCGGCTTCTTGGGGATCCTCTTCCTGATCCCCTTCCGCAAGTACTTCGTCAAGGATATGCACGGCAAGCTCCCCTTCCCCGAGGCGACCGCCACCACCGAAATCCTGATGACCGGCGAGAAGGGGGGCAACCAGGCGAAGCTGCTGGTCGCCAGCGGACTCATCGGCGGGCTGTTCGACTTCTGTTTCTCCGCCTTCCGTCTCTGGAGCGAGGAGATCACCACCCGCATCATCCCGGCCGGGGCGGTGCTGGCCGACAAGTTCAAGATGGTGCTCAAGTTCAACGTCAGCGCCCTCATCTTCAGCTTCGGCTACCTGGTGGGACTCCGTTTCGCGGTGATCATCACCGTGGGGTCACTCCTCTCCTGGCTGGTGCTGATCCCGCTGGTGAATGAGATCGGCGCGCTGGCCACCGCCAACGGGGGCGTCAACCCCTTCGCCGCGCTCTCGGCCGAGGAGATTTTCGCCACCTACGTGCGTCCCATCGGCATCGGCGCCATCGCCATGGCTGGCATCATCGGCATCATCAAGTCCTCCGGCGTCATCGGCAGTGCCTTCAAGCTGGCCGTCAGCAAGAAGGGGGTGGCCGGCGGCATCAAGGAGAAAGGGAAGCGTACGCAGCGCGACCTGGCAATGTCGTTCGTGATGCTCTTCCTCTTCCTCACCCTCATCGCCGTCTTCATCTTCCTCCTCTTCGGCGTGAAGATCACATTGGTGCAGGCCATCGTGGCTCTGCTCACCGTCACCATCATCTCCTTCCTCTTCACCACCGTGGCGGCCAACGCCATCGCCATCGTCGGCTCCAACCCGGTGTCGGGCATGACGCTCATGACGCTGATCCTCTCCTCCGTCATCCTGGTGGCCGTAGGCCTCGAGGGATGGCAGGGGATGGTGAGCGGACTGATCATCGGCGGCATCGTCTGCACCGCCCTCTCCATGGCGGGCGGCTTCGTCACCGACCT
>JADLKK010000221.1 GCA_016839025.1 Proteiniphilum sp. | reverse complement strand
GATACAACAGATGCCAACGTCACCTCCAATCTCTATGCCAACATGGTCCGGTCGGGCATTTTCCTGGACAACAACGAGGAGGCACTGCACTATTTTGACAAGTATAGGGCTCTGATCGATGAACGCTCCACCCAAGAATTCGAATTGTCAATGGCGGAGCTCGAGAAAAAATATGAGACGGAAAAAAAGGAGATGCGTATTTCATCTTTGGAAAGAGAACGAAAGCTCTATGGAATTATCCTCTTTTCGGCTCTTTTTATTTTAGTGCTGCTCCTGTTAATGGTCTGGTTTCGCCAGAAATCCATCCGCAGTGAAAAGAGATTAGCCGAACAAAAAATCCTCCATCTGGAGCAGGAGAAACAAATCGTCGCCACACAAGCCGTGCTGGATGGTGAAACGGCTGAACGCACCAGGCTGGCACGTGACCTGCACGATGGGCTTGGCGGGATGCTCTCGGCTGTGAAACTGAATCTGTTCGACATGCGGCAGGATGTGATCATTGAAACGGAAGATGTGGAGCGTTTCAACAGGGTGATGGAGATGCTCGATAACTCCATGAGAGAGCTACGTCGCGTGGCTCACAACATGATGCCCGAATCTCTGTCGCGTTACGGGTTGAAAGTCGCACTGGAAGACTTTTGCCACAGTCTCCCCAAGGTCACGTTTCATTATTTCGGGGAGGAGCAGAGAATCAATCACAAAACAGAGAACACGTTGTATCGTGCGATATTTGAACTGATCAACAATGCCATCAGGCACGCAGAGGCAGAACATATCAACGTACAGCTTATTCAGCAGGCCGACAGAGTCTCAGCAACGGTTCAGGACAATGGGAAAGGGTTTGATCTGCAAAAAGACACCAAAGGTACAGGACTTCAAAACGTAAAAAACCGCATCGGTTCGTCCGGCGGTACAGTGGAGATTCATTCCGTAATCGGGCAGGGTACCGAAATCACGCTGGAACTAGCACTCAAGCATGAAAAAGCCTGACAAAATCAACATCCTGATCGTGGATGATCACCGCATCCTGGTAGAAGGTCTGAAAAAACTCTTCGACAACTCGGAGATCATTCAGGTAGCCGGTACTGCTTATACCGGCATGGAATGCCGGTCCATTTTATCAAAGAAGATACCGGATGTCATTTTACTTGATATCAGTTTGCCCGATGTGAGCGGTATCGATCTTTGCAAGGAGATCAAGACGCAATACCCGGAGATCAGGATTGTGGTTTTATCCAGTTTCAATGAGTATGCCATAGTCCGCCAGATGTTCGAGAACGGAGCCTCAGGCTACGTTGTGAAAAACGCAATGCCCGAAGAGATCATCATGAGTGTGGAGAAAGTGATGGAGAATGAAACCTTTCTCTGTGAAGAGATCGACCTGCTGATGCGCAAACGCACCCACAACCCCGTGTGGCTTACCCCACGGGAGAAGGAATTGCTTCGCCATATCGTAGATGGATACACCAACCCGGAGATCGCGGAAAAAATGTATCTGGGTGTAGAGACCATCAACAGCTACCGCAAAAACCTGCTGATAAAGATGGGTGCCAGAAATACCGCCCTGCTGGTCCGCATGGCACTGGAGCAGAAACTGGTGTAACATCTCTATTCATACTATCTATCACACTTCGGTGAACTGGACATCACCCGGTATTTCAAACTTTTCTTGTGGAGGAACCACCTCCTCAATCGATGTAACCCGGGAGGTAGTGCTGATACCCATTGCCTCTCCCTCCATCTGCATCATGACATTGCCCCACATCACATAATCCATATGGGTACCCATGTCACTCTTCATCCGCATCTTATGACATTTATAACCAAGGTGTTCCACCTCTCCCAGCTCCTC